>NZ_MJEH01000016.1 GCF_001742425.1 Bacillus solimangrovi | reverse complement strand
GCTTCTTTTCTAATTGTAACCTTTTCTAGTAAGCCATAATTTATATTAACACCTATCCCAATTCCTTCAGGAACTTTAATTTCCCCATTTTTTACGACCCATTCTGGTTTCACGATATCTTCTTCCCAATAACGTGATGAGGCAGATAAGTCTCCTGGAAATACAAAGTTATCTAAAGTCGCTAATGCTACATTATGAGCTCGACCAATTCCTGATTCTAACAAACCACCACACCAAACAGGAATATCATGTTCAACACATAAATCATGAATACGCTTTGCAGCTGTTATACCACCGACACGACCAATCTTTAAATTTATAACTTGACAGCTTTTCAACTCAATTGCTTTTTTAGCAGATTCATAAGAAGTGATACTTTCATCTAAGCAAATTGGAGTATTTAACGACTTTTGCAACGTCGCATGTTCAATTATATCGTCTGAACCTAATGGCTGTTCTATCATCATCAAATTAAATTCATCCAATTGTTTTAACTTATCAAGATCATCTAATGTATACGCGCTATTTCCGTCTGCAAGCAGTTGCAAGTCTGGGAAGCGCTCACGAATTGGCTCAAGAATTTCTTTATCCTTACCTGGCATAATTTTAACTTTTACTCGTTCATAACCTTCTGCTAAATACTCTTCGATCATACCTAACATTTCAGGAATTGGTTGAATACCTACAACTACCCCCGCTTTTACGCTTTCTCGATGTCCACCAATCAAATTGGCTAATGACTTTTCTTCACGTTTAGCATAGAGATCCCATATCGCTTCATCTAATGAAGCCTTGGCCATATAGTTTCTCTTATATTGTGAAAGTTCTTCATTCAAATCACTCGGATGAGAGAATGTTTTTTGGAAAACCTCAGGAATTAGTATATCTTCTAGTACATGCCACGCACCATTAATCGTTTCTTCTGTATACCATGGTACGGCGAATGCTGCACATTCACCCCACCCTTTTTGTCCCATTTCATCTTCCATTTCAACAAGTATAAATGGTCGTTTAGATATGGTTCCATAACTAGCTGCAAATGGTTTCTTCAAGTGCATTTCTATATGATGAAGGGTCACTTTATGAATGTCCACATAATCACTTCCTCAATGTAACAATGTAAGTTTTTCATGTTTTATCCAACTTTTTAGTGTACGTCTTAGAAGTTTCATTGAAGCATTTCTAGGCAATTTTTCTACCGAATAAAAAACCTTTGGAATTTTATATTTTGCTAATCTCTCTTCTAAAAATTGTTTTAACTCTATTCCAGAACAAAATGAATTTTTTTCAAAAACGAGCACAGCAGCAGGAACTTCTCCCCACCTCTCACTCTCAACTCCACATACACCGACCTCAAGAACCGATGGATGCTCAAGCAGCACACTCTCAATCTCCGCTGGATAAATATTTTCTCCACCAGAAATAATTAAATCACTTCTCCTGTCTAATACATACAAGAAACCGTCCTTATCTAAATAACCCATATCACCAGTATGTAACCAGCCTTGTTGAATCGTTATTTCTGTTGCATCTGGACGTTTGTAATACCCTTTCGTCACATTAGGACCACATACAACGATTTCACCTTCATTATTTCTTTCCATATCTTGCCCATCTTGTACGATACGCAACTGTGCTGGAAAAAGTGGTTTACCAGCTGATCCAAGTTTACTCAACATATATTCTGGAGAAAGTGTAACGATCTGCGATGCCGTCTCTGTCATTCCATATGTTTGGAATACAGGAACCCTTTTATGTTTGCACAATTCTAATAGAGGCATTGGAGCTGGCCCACCACCAAGCAATACACATCTTAAATTCTCTGGATAAGTCTCTTCTCCAAGCTGCTTTAACATTGTAGTTAACATTGCACTTACTACAGATATCATTGTAACTTGCTCATTTATAATTGAGGTATTAACGGCATCTGCTTCAAACCGCTCATGTAGCACAATTGTGATCCCATAGAATAGAGATCTCATCAAAATCGACAGCCCACTAACATGAAAGAGTGGTACGCAAATAAGCCAGCGATCCTTCTCAGCAATCCCTAAATTCAACGAGGAACCAATCGCACTCCACCAATGATTTCCATAAGTCATCATCACACCTTTTGGTTTACCTGTCGTACCAGACGTATACATAATTGTATGTAATTCATCTAATTTAAACATCGATCGGCTAGAACTAGACGATGTCTTTAAACTTTTCACTTGTGTTATACTATATAACTTTATTGATTGTACTTCCTTACCTGCTGTTAATGCTTTGTCTTGAAAGTCAGAAGTATAAAAGCAATATGATACATCAGCATCATTCATTTGCCATGCTAATTCTTTCTCAGTAAGACGAATATTTAACATTACACTTATCGCTCCAATTGTTTCAAGAGCACGAATTAATACGATACTGTCAATATTATTTTGAATAAGCAACGCACAATGCATGCCTTGTCTTACACCCACAGTGGTAAGTTGGTCTGCTAATTGCTCAACTCTAATCAGAAGTTCTTGGAAGGATAACGTTTCATGTTTGGTTATAATTGCAGGACGTTCAGGTGTTAAATAGGCACGTTGTTTTAGCCAGTTTGGCATTTTTTCACTCATAGTAATGGTACACCTCTACGTATAAATCATTTCAAAAAAGACACATCCTTCAAAACAAAGATGTGCCTTTCATAGTTAGTAGCATTAAGGGAAGCGCGGAAATTGCTTAAAGTCCGGATCACGTTTTTCTTTGAACGCGTCCCGTCCTTCTTTTGCTTCATCTGTTGTATAGTATAACAATGTAGCATCTCCACCCATTTGTTGAAGACCAGCTAAACCATCTGTATCAGCATTTAATGATGCCTTTAAGAAACGTAATGCTGTTGGAGATTTCTCTAACATCTCTTTACACCATTGTACTGTTTCTTCCTCAAGCTGTTCAAGTGGAACAACCGTATTGACTAAGCCCATATCCAATGCTTCTTGTGCATTATATTGGCGACATAAGTACCAAATTTCACGTGCTTTCTTATGTCCAACGATGCGTGCAAGATAACCAGCTCCATACCCTGCATCAAAGCTTCCTACTTTTGGACCTGTTTGTCCAAAGATTGCATTGTCTGCCGCAATTGTTAAGTCACATACAACATGAAGAACATGACCACCACCGATTGCATAACCAGATACCATTGCAACTACTGGCTTAGGAATTACACGAATTAGACGTTGTAAATCTAAAACGTTTAAGCGTGGAATTTGATCATCGCCTACATATCCGCCATGACCGCGAACTTTTTGATCTCCTCCTGCACAGAACGCGTCATCACCCACACCTGCAAGTACGATAACTCCAATGTTAGAATCATCACGAGCATATGCAAATGCATCAATTAACTCATGTACTGTTTTTGGACGAAATGCATTTCGCACTTCAGGACGATTAATCGAAATTTTTGCAATACCGTTAAATGTTTCATACATAATATCTTCATATTGACGTTCTTGTACCCATTCAATTGCCATACTTATGTACCTCCTCAATTAATTCACATGATAATTCTTACTATGTCAGATGCTATGTTAAATCATCTACTACTATTTTAGCAAAGATTTGTAATTGTTCCAGATGAATTGCATGTCCAGCACTATTTACAACAATATTCTTTGCATTTTTCATTTTTTTTGTCATTTCCTTGGCGATGTTACAGAATTTCTCGTCTTCATTTCCTGTAATTATCAAAATTGGCATAGAAAGATCTTGTAGTTGGTCCCATAATGATGGTTGACTTCCTGTTCCCATGCCTCGCAAGCTATTTACTAAACCATAAGAATCGTTTCTCATACGCAACTCATACTGTTTCTCTAACAGATCATCTGACAATCTTCTTTGTGAGGAAAAAAGTGGTATTTCACTCCACATCTTCACAAACCATTCAATACCGTTGCTTTCAATCTTACGGGCGAGCTTTTGATCTGCTTCACATCGATTAATTCGCTCTTCAATTGTCTTTAGTCCTGGTGAACTACTTTCCAGAATTAATCTCTCTACACTTTCTGGATACGTTACAGCAAACGATAGAGCGACTCTTCCACCCATAGAATAACCTAATAAGTTCACTTTGTGAATTTCCAACTGAACAAGTATTTCCTTAATGTCCCTAACAACCTCTTCCATACTATAACGTGATACATTACGGGGCTTTTCAGTATTTCCATGACCTATAATATCTACAAGGATCACTTGAAAATTATCTGATAGTTGTTCAGCTAAAGGATACCAATTTACTGAAGATCCCGTAAAGCCATGTAACATCATAAGTGCAGGGCCAGTCCCAAATGTTTCAACGTGATAATTAATGTCACGAACCTTCATATCGAGTTGCCTCTTTCACATTTTGATGTACTTCTTTCCACAGCAAACGGTGTAAGTTAACATTATCATCGCGTTCAGTTGGAACTTCTATTACTTGTAACCCTTTTCTATTCATACTATTTAACACGGCGTCTTTAAACTGTTGCCAACTTTTAATTCTATCAAATGTACCTCCGTACATTTTAACAACATATTCAAAATCTAAACCATGTGGGGTCCCAAATAATTCCTCAAAGTGTTCTGGATGCTTTGCTTGAGGGAGGAAAGAGAAAATTCCGCCTCCATCGTTATTAATTACGATAATTGTTATATTCAATTGATACACCTTAGCGGCGAGCAAACCATTTAAATCATGATAAAACGACAGATCACCAATTACAAGAAAGAGTCGCTCACTCACGGTACTAACACCTAGAGCACTTGAAATAATGCCATCAATACCATTTGCTCCACGATTTGCATACGTTGTAACTTGTTTAGATTGGTTGAGGTAAAACGTATCTAAGTCACGAATAGGCATACTGTTACTAACGAACAATGAAGAGTTTTCAGGTATTAGTTCTATTAACTCTTTTATTACATTACCTTCAAAAAGGACATCACCTGTATAATAATACTCAATTGTTTGTCTAGTTACAGAATTAACCTTTTTCCAACTCTCTAACCATTCATCATTTCCACTTGTATTCTGAATTGAATCTGCCACTTTTTCACAAAAATACTTCGAATCAGCATAAATCATATGTGACGCCATTAGTGTCGGTTCACGCCAATCGTTATCTAAATCAACGATGAATTGTTTGATTTGAGGATTGTTTTTTATAAATAACGTGTATGCCTTTGACACTGGCATGGCGCCAAATCGAAGCACTAGTTCAGGTACAAGTGAATTAGAGATTTCTTGATCACGTAAAAATGCATCATACGTCTCAATAACATGATCTTCATCTCTAGCAATACTTCTTAGTTGAGAAAGAGGATCAGAGATTATAGGCCAATTCAGTCGTTTCGATAATAGTAGAATAAATTCACTTAACATTGGATCATCCTGTGGTCCACAAACAATAAGCCCTTTTTCTACATTTTCAAACAAACGACAATAATCGAAGATTTGCTCTTTAGAAAGGTGCTTAACTCCCATTGAAATACGTGTATATGGATTCATTCCATCTCTTGCAGCAGTTTTCATCATATTAGGCATTGGTCCTGGTATAAGTGGCTCACGAAGTGGAAAATTCAAATGAACAACCCCTGCTGGCTCACTCTTTGTTAATGCAACTGCTCGATCAGCAACAGTTCTTATATACCGTAACATCTCGTTCGTGCTCTCTGGTATCGCTAAATCTACAAACCATTTGGCGTAATTTCCAAACATGTTTAGTTGGTCAATTACTTGTGGTGCGCCAACATCCCTAAGTTCGTGTGGACGATCAGCAGTTAAAACAATCAGCGGAACACGAGACTGCTTAGCCTCAACTACTGCAGGCATATAATTTGCTGCCGCCGTACCTGATGTACACAAAATAGCTACTGGATGTTGTGATCCTTTAGCCATGCCTAACGCAAAAAAAGCCGCTGAACGCTCATCAACATTCACCCATGTTTCCATTTTAGGATGTTGAGCTGCGGCCATGGCAATCGGAGTTGAACGAGAACCAGGACTAATGACTATTCTCCTAACCCCCGCTCTCACCAATTCATCTACAAATGCATGTATATAAGAACTCAGTGGATTATTGGTAGGCATCGTTAACTCCCCCTATCGCTGAAAGCATCGGACGAAATTTAATTCTTGTCTCATCATACTCACTCTCAGAATTTGAATCACCAACGAGGCCACACCCCGCGAATAATGAAGCTTCATTTCCTTGAATAAGCCCTGAACGAATTGCCACAATGAATTCACCATTTCCTTCATAATCAATCCAACCGATAGGTGCTGCATACCAACCTCTCTCAAGTGCTTCATGCTCTCGAATTTTTTTCAATGCAACATTTCTTGGATATCCACCAAGAGCAGGTGTTGGATGTAAATGTCCAACAACGGATAGAAGTGAAACATTTTCCTTTGCTTTTCCTACAACTGGTGTATATAGGTGTTGAATATCTCGCGCCTTATATAAAATTGGGGAAGTAGGAATATCTACTTCAGAACAACAAATCTCCATTGCAGAACGTATCATATCAACAACAATTTGATGTTCATGAAGGTTTTTCTCATCGTTCAATAAAGCTTGTCCTAACTCTTGATCAATCTCAACTGTTGTTCCACGCCCAGTAGAACCAGCTAAGCAAGTAGAAAGAAACTGTCC
This sequence comes from Bacillus solimangrovi, assembly GCF_001742425.1. GTDB lineage: Bacteria > Bacillota > Bacilli > Bacillales > Bacillaceae_N > Bacillus_AV > Bacillus_AV solimangrovi. The sequence continues at coordinate 52,575 of NZ_MJEH01000016.1, read as the reverse complement.
ACCTTCACGTTTAACTAATCGTTCTGGTGATGCCCCTACAAAGCAATCTGATTCAAACTGAAAAGCGAAAATATGAGATGTCGATTGCTCGTTCAACAACTTCTGTAACACATTCTCAACTTGAATTGACTGATCTAGTTTGAGGCGTAACTCCCTTGCCAATACAACCTTTTCATATAATTGATCACGCATTTCACTTGCTAAGAAATCTACCGTGTTCAACCAATCTTCCTTCGCTTTCTCATCAATAGAAAGTATACTCAGATTCTCTCTATGAAGATGTTCATTCACATTTAATAATAACTGTTGCTCTAGCTTCATTATTTCACTAGCCTTAACTTCGACATCATCATTAGCTTTTACTAAAGTGTTTATCGTTAGCCATGCTTCTGATTCAATAAATGAAACCATCATCACAGGTAAGATCAACTTTGTATGAGGAAATTCACTCCATAATTTATGTTTTACAGGTTGCTCATCAAAAGAAAAGCCTCCTAGCATGAGAGGACCAGTGCCCCTTGGTCTACTATGAGGAGAAATGATTGCACCCTTCTTAATTTCATGCCATTTGTATGTCGCTTCTGTATAACGATCATCCGAAAACGCTTCCACCGTGTGAATCGCACCAATAGCAGAAACTTGAAAATCACCATTAGGCTCCGACCAAAAAACTCTTTCATTTATATTAAGCGCTCCTGCAGATGCAAAAACTGACAACGGTGAACAACCTCTTACTTTTTTAACTATACTTACGAGAATTTCTCGAGATTGTTCTGTAGCTTTTTTAACTCCAAGAGCGAGTTGCTCTGTTACAGCTTCTTGCTGAATTGCAACCATGATTGCTCCCTCCATAGGCAAATTCGCACATAGTTAACTTATTTTAAAATACAACGCAAGACTTATAGTGTCAATATAAGCATATCACGTTTTTACAAATCCAAACATTTTAAGGATTTTCATAATTGATAGAATGATTATCCTTATATTACAAAAAAGAATTTACATGATTAAAACCATTGACAGTATAAGAGGGTTTCCCTAAACTTAAATGTGAACAAAAATCGAATTTCTCAATTTAATTATTTGTTCATATAGTTTATGTTCAAAAATACGGACAAAAAATTTCCAGTAAATTGAAAATGCAAACTCAAGGACTGGAACGCATACGCGTAGAAACATGAAGAAGAGAAAGGCATGTTGATGCAAATATGCTTATATTATTTTTTCAGCCTTTCTTAACAAACTCATACAAAATAACACTTCTATTTATAATTATTTCTCCATGCTCAATAGTGAATTGTTATAAAAAATCTAAAAAAATTGGGTTTTTAACAACAAGAGGTTGACATTAACTTTTCCCATAAGTTCTGTTTTAGTTTTTGCAAATATAACTTAGGATTTATAGAATCAGTTAACGCACGATAAAGGGAGAATAGTTTAAGGGAGAGGGACATGATGCAAGGACAAATTGAGAAAAATAAACAACCGATCACATCACATTCATATCATATTCAGAAAAAAAGTTGGAAAGTATGGTGGCATCTACTTCGTCCACACACATTAACTGCAGCATTTGTACCAGTGGCAATCGGTTCAGTTCTCGCTTTGCAAGATGGAGTTTTTAACGTGTTACTATTTGTAGCAATGCTCACTGCTAGTATTTTAATTCAAGCTGCAACAAATATGTTTAACGAATATTACGATTTTAAACGTGGGTTAGATAATGAGAATTCTGTGGGCATAGGTGGAGCGATCGTTCGTGAAGGCGTTGCACCAAAAACCGTACTGAACCTTGCATTTTCTTTCTTTGGTATTGCTACATTGTTAGGCGTATACATTTGTATGAATAGCAGTTGGTGGATTGCACTAATTGGAACAATTTGCATGATAGCAGGTTATCTCTATACAGGAGGACCTTACCCTATCGCTTATACACCTTTTGGTGAACTTGTAGCTGGACTATTTATGGGATTAATAATCATCTTACTCTCTTATTATATTCAAACTGGAACAATTACAACTGAAAGTATCGTCGTATCTGTTCCCATATCCATATTAGTTGGCGCAATTTTACTAGCCAATAATATTCGTGACCTTGATGGTGACAAAGAAAACGGACGAAAAACGATCGCCATCTTACTAGGTCATGATAAAGCAGTCCTCTTATTATCAAGTATGTTTGCAATTTCTTACCTGTGGATGATTTCACTCGTGTTTATGGGTATGTTCTCAGCGTGGGCATTAATTGTTTTCTTAAGTATTCCAAAAGCGGTTAAAGCATCGAAAGGGTTTAAAGGAAAGAAAATTCCAATCCAAATGATGCCTGCTATGGTCGCAACAGCTCAAACGAATACCATTTTTGGATTCTTATTAGCACTTGGTTTATTGTTAAGCTATATTTTATAAAACATGGCATAAAGCCATGTTTTTTTATTTTTAAGAATTTGTTTCCTCTCACTGAAAGATAAAGAAGGATGTTCTGCTAAAGGTTGCTCATAATAAGGAGAAAGACTAGTTGAAATGAAAGGAGTATACCCAATGCTGACTACACAACAAAAACAAAAGCTCCAGCAAATTTTACAAGAACGACTCAACCAAATCAATATTCACTTACGAGAGAACGACCATTTTGGAAATGAATGGGCTCACGCTCAACAATCAGTAGGTGAGCTTTCAAACTACGATAACCATCCAGCAGATACAGGCACAGAATTATTTGAAAGAGAAAAGGACATTGCCTTAAACGACCATATTGAACAGGAAAAAAAAGAAATTGCAAACGCATTACAAAAAATGCAGGACGGTTCCTACGGGAAATGTGAGATCTGTCATAAACCCATCCCATACGAAAGACTTGAAACAATTCCAACTACTCTTCGTTGCATAGAGCATACAGAAGAAAGAAAGCTTTCAAACGATCGCCCAATTGAAGAAACTGTTCGCAGTACACCATTTCACTCATTTAATAAAGAAGATCAAACAAATTTTTTTGATGGTGAAGACACATTTCAAATCTTACAACACTATGGAACATCAGAAACTCCATCCGACTTCTCAGATAATGCAATTGTTGATTACAACGATATGACAATTGATGAAGATGAACTTACTGATGGTGTTGAACTATTTGAACAATTTGTTGGAAGTGATCTTGACGGCAGTGGTCATCATGTATATCCAAATGCAGCACATGAGCGATATGAAAGTATGTTAGACGAAAATAATGAGCGGTTAAATGATCTAGCTGAGTCAATTATCGATGAAAACCCTAAATAATTGAAAACAATCCATCTAAAGATTAAGGATTTAACTGACGCGAAATTTTATAATCAATGACTGTATACAGATCTAACAGGAGCAATGTTCGCGTCAGTTTCCACATCCTTGGACTAACGTACATAAGCAGAAGAAGTAACCCCCCATATATTCTCCGCATATTCTCGGATCGTCCTATCACTCGAAAATACGCCCGACTTTGCGATATTCATAATAGACATCTGAGACCATTTACTCCTATTTTCATACATTTTACTTAATTTCATCTGTGCATCAGAGTAACTAGCAAAATCACGTAAAACATAATATTCATCATTTTGAATAAGCAATGAATCATAAATATGCTCAAATTCGCTATCTGTAACAGAAAAGAATCCATTCATCAATTGTTCCAACACTTGATGAATTCGCTTGTCATGGTGGTAATATTCAAACGAATTATACCCACCACGCTGTTGATAAGCCAGTACTTCTTGTGCAGATAAGCCGAATGTGAACATATTATCATCACCAACAAGCTCATGAATTTCTACATTCGCACCATCCATCGTTCCAATTGTAATTGCACCATTCATCATGAATTTCATATTTCCTGTCCCTGAAGCTTCTTTACTTGCGGTAGAGATTTGCTCACTTACATTTGTAGCAGGAATAATCTCCTCAGCCAATGAAACGCTATAATTTTCTAAGAAAACTACTTTTAAGTAATCTTTTGTCCTCGGATCATTATTAACCTTTTCAGCTAGTGTATTAATTAATTTAATTATTTTTTTTGCATAATAATATCCTGGTGATGCTTTTGCACCAAAAATGAACGTTCTCGGTGTTATTGTAAAATTTGGCTCATAACTCAATCGATTATATAAATGCATGATATGCAAAATATTTAATAGTTGACGTTTGTATGCATGAAGACGTTTGACTTGAACATCAAAAATTGATTGTTCATCAATTACGATACCAGTATGTTGTCTTATCTTCTCTGCAAGGTGATGCTTGTTTACTTGTTTCACTTCATAGACAGCATCTTGAAAATTTGGATCACAAGCATATTTTTCTAGTTGTTCAAGCTGTTTTGGTTCTCGTATCCACTCTGTTCCAATTCTATCGTTAATGATATCAGTTAATTGAGGATTTGCCTTCATCAACCAACGTCTATGAGTAATTCCATTTGTTTTGTTATTAAATTTCTCTGGATAGAATTCATAAAATAATTTCATTTCCCTTTTCTTTAAAATGTCAGTATGAATTTGTGCTACACCGTTAACACTATGACTCCCTACTATAGCTAAATGAGCCATTTTCACCATATCATGTGCAATAATAGCCATATTCTCAATACGTTCCCACTGGTTAGGATACTGCTTCCATAACTTCATACAAAACCGTTCATTAATCTCTTCTACAACCATAAAAATACGAGGTAATAAATTTTGAAAAATAGAAATTGGCCACTGCTCTAGTGCCTCTGATAATGTGGTGTGATTTGTGTAAGAAATCGTATTTGTCGTGATATGCCAGGCCTCTTCCCAACTTAAATTTCTTTCATCAATTAGTAATCTCATAAACTCTGGAATTGCAAGAACTGGATGTGTATCGTTAATATGAATCGCAACATGATTGTGGAAATCGTGGATGTCTTGGCCTGTTTTCAAATAAGAATTAAGAATACTTTGCATTCCTGCAGATACGAGAAAATACTGCTGCTTTAAACGAAGAATTTTCCCCTCTACATTCGTATCATCTGGATACAAGAACTCGGAAATCGCTTCTGTCTCTTGCTTATATTTCATCACATCACGATCTGGTCGATATGGCGATGGTTCTGCACTCCACAAACGTAACGTATTAACCGTTTCATTTTCATAGCCAATTACAGGCATATCATGAGGTACAGCAGATACGGTTTCAGCGTTCACATGGTGAAAATTCATTTTTCCATTTGAATTTGATACTTCAACATGTCCACCAAATTTTACTTCTACTGCTAACCCAGCCTTCCTAACTTCCCATACATTCCCGTTCCTAAGCCATTGTTCAGGTAATTCTACTTGATAACCATTTACGATCTTTTGTTCAAATAATCCATGTTTATAGCGAATTCCACATCCATGTCCTGGATAATCCATTGAAGCTAATGAATCAAGAAAGCATGCCGCCAGTCTTCCTAATCCTCCATTTCCTAATCCAGCATCAATCTCTTGTTCTTCTATTTGAGATAGGCTTATTCCCAATTCTTTCAACCCTGCTTCACATACATCCCTAATCCCTAAATTCATAAGATTAGTTCCTAATAATCTACCTAACAAAAATTCAATTGAAAAATAATAAACTTGCTTTTGAGATTCAGCTCTATAACGTTCATTTGTATGAATCCAATCTTGACTGGCATATTCTCTAACTAGCATACCTAAAGTAGCATATTGCTCTTGTATCGTGGAATCCTCAAAGCTCTTACCGTAAACACGTTCAAACTTATCCAAAAATCGTTTTTTAAACGTTTCTTTACTTGTAAACATCGGGCTTCCTCTCCCTTATTTTGTTATTACATGCTTACACGAGCTAATGATTATTCAAACGAATAAGTTTCTATATAATTCATCGTATTCTTTCGCAGATTTTTCCCAACTATAATCCTGTTCCATTGCATGAGTAACAATTTGCTTCCACATGTCTTTTTTTCGATAAAACTGTAGAGCACGTTCAATCGTGAATAATAAATCATGTGCGTTATAGTTCATAAAACTAAATCCATTCCCATTACCTGTATGCTCATCATATGACTGTACAGTGTCATTGAGACCGCCTGTTTCTCTAACAATTGGAATTGCCCCATACCGCAAAGCAATTAACTGTCCTAATCCACACGGTTCAAACTTTGATGGCATAAGAAACAAATCTGCAGCAGCATAAATTTTATGTGCCAAAGATTCATTAAAACCAATTAACGTTTTAACTTTATTAGGGTACTCAACCTCCATTTGCTGAAAGAAATGTTCAAACCGTTTCTCTCCTGTACCAAGCAGTACAAATTGTACATCATTTTGAATCATCTCATGAAAAATTCGAACGACAAGATCTAATCCTTTTTGTTGTGTCAACCGGGATACCATAACAACCATTGGTACCTCTTCAGACTGAGGCAACCCCATTTCTCCCTGTAGTGAAATTTTATTGACGACCTTTTGGTCAATCGTCTCACTTGAATAAGTTTGTGTTATCGACGCATCATCATTAGGATTATACAAATCAGCATCAATCCCATTAACAATGCCTTTTAACTTATATTGATAAGCTCGTAAGAAACCATCCAGACCTTCCCCATAATAAGGGATTTGAATCTCATTCCGATAAGTTGGGCTAACTGTCGTAATCAGATCTGATGCCTTAATCCCACCTTTCATGAAGTTTATCTGACCATAATGCTCCAGATTCTCCTCTGTAAAATGAAATTCATCTAAGTTTAATAGTTCGTTAAGCATTTCCTTTGAAAATACCCCTTGAAATTGCAAATTATGAATGGTAAAAACTGTTCGAATGCTTTCATAACTAGGATGTTCATGATTTTGATTGTTTAGTAAATAATTTACTATTGCAGTATGCCAATCATGACAATGCAGTATCTCCACATTAAATTCTAAGTATGGTATTGCTTTGATGACAGCATGTGAAAAGTACGCAAACCTTTCACCATCATCATAATCACCATATAGTGATGAACGTTTAAAGTAATATTCATTGTCTATAAAATAATAAGTAATCCCTTCATGCTCAAGCTTCATAAGTCCTCCATATTGCTTTCTCCACCCTACTTGAACAGAAAATTCAGACATAAATTCCATACGATTCTTATATTCTGAAGGTATTAACTCATATTTCGGAAGAATTACTCTTACATCATGCCCTAGTCTCTTAAGCTGTTTCGGAAGTGCACCAGCTACATCGGCTAAACCACCTGACTTAATAAATGGCACACATTCAGAAACGACGAATAATATATTCACTATCTCATCAACTCTCCTTGCACTTCTCCCTTTGGAATGACAAAAGGATTTCCTATTTGACCTTGAATACGTGCAGATGCTTCGATCCGAACATCTTTGTCAATAATAACCCCATCAACAATTGCGCCATCTTCTATTATACTTTTTTGCATAATTATACTATTTCTAACTACTGCTCCTTTTCCAATATGTACAGCACGGAATATAATACTATTTTCCACGGTTCCTTCAATTTGGCATCCGTTTGCTACTTGAGAATTTGTTACGATAGCCCCTTTTTGATATCGAGTTGGTGGTTCATCCTTTACTTTAGTGAAAATGGGGTTTGATCCAACAAAAAGACTTTTCCACATCTCTGGATGTAACAACGACATACTATGCTTATAATAACTTTGTACTGAATCAATAATAGCTGTATATCCATCATGCTCATACGAATGGATATTTAACCGTCTCTCATACAATATAACGAACTCTTGCATATTTTTAATTGACTCATATCTATGTGACTTAATACAATCTAATAATAGTGATTTTTCTATTATGAATATATTCAACGGTGTTCCTTTATAACATACTTCTGTGATATCTGCTTTCATTGCAATATGTTGTCGCAGTACTCTTTCAAAGTCTAGATTACATATAACATTACTAGCAGCTACAATTACATACTTTTGTTCACTTCTATTGAAATAATCAAGGTGATTGTTTAGGTAATCAAAAAAACCGTTGTAGTACTCTTGTTTTCTTGTAGGTGGACAGAAAAATAATCCTTTCCGTTTACGACTCAAATCCCAATCACGTCCTGATCCGAGATGGTCCATTAATGAACGAAAGCGATCTTTTGTAAAGATACCTACACTTTCAATACCTGAATTGACAAGATTAGATAAAATAAAATCAATTAAACGATAACGCCCACCAAATGGCACTGCAGCAAGTGAACGATTCTCCGTTAATTCATTCATCGCTTGCATTTCTGTCATTGCATCGATTACAGCAAGTGTTGTTTTTCGCACTCAACCCACTCCTCTTCTGGATTATTAAATACATTTTTCACCACATGTTACGAAACATTAAGACCTCTATTTCAAAACTTAGAAGACTCGGCAATGTTTAAATAGAGGAACTTACTAGCGAGTACTTTATGTTATAAAGAACATAAGAAAAACGACTAACAGAAGTATTATTTTAAAGTGTATTAACAAATACTCACACTATAAGCTGAATTAACTCAATGAAGTACAGAACCTCATCATATTAATAATTTCCGATTAACTAAATTCCCCACCAAAGATAATATCCATCTCTGATGGAGAATTGAGATTTATCTTAAATCACGTCAGAATAATATCTTCTTCTGCAACCAATACAATTTGGTCTTTCCCTTGTTCAGGAGCAATGATTGTACCATCTTTTACCTTCATTCCATCCGCTACAATAGCTTTTTCCACCCTACAATTTCGACCAATTTCAGCTCCAGGCATAATGATCGTATCCTTCACAACCGATCCTTCACCAACCGTTACCCCTGGAAATAAAACAGAATGCTCGATCGTACCCTGTACAAAACACCCTTCATTAACCAATGATTCTTTCACATCTGCATCTGGTGCAATATATTGAGGAGGTTGATTTGGATTAACAGAGTATATTTTCCATTGATAATCCTTCAATTGCAATTCAGGCTCTTCATCCAATAAGTCCATATTTGCTTCCCACAAACTTTTAACAGTACCAACATCTTTCCAATATCCTTCAAATGGGTAAGCAATTAATCGTAACTGCTCTTCTAACAGCAACGGAATAACATCTTTACCAAAATCATGTGAAGATTCTGTATTTCGATTATCCATCTCTAAATATTTCTTTAAAACTGGCCACTTAAATATGTAAATTCCCATCGACGCAAGATTACTCTTCGGGAATGCTGGCTTTTCATCAAATTCGATCACGTTCATCTGGTCATCTGTATTCATAATACCGAATCGACTAGCCTCATCCCATGGAACTTCTATAACAGAAATCGTACAGTCAGCTCCTTTATCAATATGGTAATTAAGCATCGTTGAATAATCCATTTTATAAATATGATCGCCAGATAGGATTAACACATGTTCTGGTTGATACTGTTCAATAAAGTTCAAATTTTGAAATATCGCATTTGCTGTACCTTTGTACCATCTCCCACCGTCACGCTCCATATAAGGTGGTAATACGGTAACTCCACCATTTATCCGATCTAAATCCCATGCACTACCAATTCCAATGTAAGCATTTAATACTAACGGTTTATATTGCGTCAGCACACCGACTGTATCAATATTAGAATTCGTACAGTTGCTGAGTGGAAAATCAATAATTCGATACTTTCCCCCAAATGGCACTGCAGGTTTTGCAATGTTTCTTGTTAGTAGACTCAAGCGACTCCCCTGACCTCCGGCTAACAACATAGCAACACACTTTTTATTGTGCATACGCATTATGACGCTCCCTTCTTATTCTCTTAAATACTACAAAAGCATACGGTGGGATACATATTTCTAACTGATAAGGCTGCCTATGATATGGTGTAGAATGACTACTTATGTATCGTTTATTTCTCATTCCAGAACCGCCATATATGTCGATATCACTTGAAAATAATTCACAATATGTTCCGTCAATAGGCACTCCAATTTTGTAATTATCGTATTGTTGTGAACTGAAATTACAGATAACAATTAGAGAATCGTCATCAACTTTCCCCTTTCTAATAAAGAGGAGAATTTTTTGGTGTGCATTATTCGGTTCGATCCACTCAAAGCCATCCTGTATATCATCACACTCCCAAAACGCTGGTTCATTTCGATATAATTCTAGCACCGCTTTACTATATTCATGCATAGCACTATGCATACCATAATTGAGCAATTTCCAATCTAAATCGTCCAAGTCTTTCCACTCATCAAATTGCCCAAATTCACTTCCCATGAATAATAGCTTTTCACCAGGGTGCGCAGTCATAAAACCTAATAAAAGCCTTAGTTGAGCAAACTTCTCTTCATAACTACCTGGCATTTTATTTAGCAAAGATCTTTTCCCATGTACAACCTCATCATGTGAAAAAGGTAATATAAACTTTTCTGAATACGCGTAGATCATGGAAAAAGTCATTAAATGATGCCACTTGTCTCGTTCATCACTTTCTTTTTGCATATATTCTAGGACATCATTCATCCATCCCATATTCCACTTATGCGTGAAGCCAAGTCCTCCTTCATTTATTGGCTTTGTTACATTAGACCAATCTGTTGAATCTTCTGCTATGACTAGCACACTTTCATCAAAATGTTTAATCGTTTGATTCAAATTCTGAAGAAATTCAACTGCATATTCATTTGGATAAATGTTTCCATCTCCATGCATATCCCAAAACAACATGTTAGCAACTGCATCAACCCTAAAACCGTCAATATGAAAATAGTCCATCCAAAACACAGCATTGGAAATTAAAAAACTTTGAACCTCACTCTTTCCTAGATCAAAGTTAGCTGTTCCCCACACATCGTTTTCACGTACGTAACCATTTTCATATTCATATAAGGGCTCCCCATCAAACAAAAATAACCCATGTGCATCTTTGCAAAAGTGTCCTGGTACCCAATCAAGAATAACTCCTATTCCTTCTTGGTGGCATTTATCAACGAATGCCATAAAATCATGCGGTGTTCCATATCGGCTAGTCACTGAATAATAACCAGTTCCTTGATATCCCCATGAACGATCAAAAGGATGTTCATAGATCGGCAGTAATTCAATATGAGTGAAGCCATGTTCTTTCACATAATTAACTAATTCATCAGCAAGTTCTTTATACGTATAAAAAGAACCGTCTGGTTTTTTCTTCCATGTACCAAGATGCACTTCATAAATAAACATAGGTTTCTGTTTCTTTTTATTAAATTGTCTCTTCGCTAACCAATGATTGTCCTTCCAATCGTAACCTTTCAAATCATAAATAATTGAAGCAGTATTCGGTCGTATTTCTGAATAAAAAGCATATGGATCACTCTTATGCAAGATTGATCCATTTGATGTTAGAATTTCATATTTATAACAATCTAGTTCCGCCAGTTCGGGGAAAAAATTCGTCCAGATTCCTTCTTCATTCATTTTTTTTAATTCAAATCCACTACTATTCCAATCGTTAAAGTCACCAATTACAGAAACTTGTCTAGCGTGAGGTGCCCATAAAGTAAACCTCACTCCTGACAATTCATTTTCAACACAAATATGTGCGCCAAATGTATGGTAGCTTTGAAAAAGACGACCTTTATGAAACAAAAATCGGTCAAAAGAAGTTGGCAGAGTTGCTTTCAAAATTCAAAATCACCACTTTCGATTCAGTCATTTACTACGTTCTATTTATAAATAATTCCATAAAGAAAAAGGAAAACCTTCATAATATTTGTAAAAAAATTGTGAATATATTGCTAAGGAGGGTTTTCATATGACCTACATCTTTATCTCAAAATACTATTTACCATAACATCAACTTGATTGTTGCAATTTCTAACAGATGTTATTTTTTGATTACTATACAAAACATGTTACGACAATCATGTATTTAAATGCATAATAAGATGTACATTAAAGGGGAACAAATATGGGAATTTCAAGATGATAATTGGGAGTTTCTTAAAAAAATCTCATAAGATGAATTTTGAAGAAAAAAAAAGAGAAGACATCAATAATGTCTCCCCAACATAATTATCCTCACAGAGGATATGTCTACCAACCACTGTAATTATAGCAAAAACGTAAAAAGAAGGCAATTAGTCTTTTCAAAGGAAATAAAGACAAAGATTTGTTTATTAGCCTTATAACTTTTTCATTGGATATTTGTTCATAATTAAATTTATGACTACCACCAAATAAAGTAGTCATATTATTTGTTGACACAACATAAAAACTCCATTACATTAAGTAATGGAGTTTTTCTTAGTGACCCGTACGGGATTCGAACCCGTGTTACCGCCGTGAAAGGGCGGTGTCTTAACCGCTTGACCAACGGGCCATATATTATATTTTTATAATTTCTGGCGGAGAAGGAGGGATTTGAACCCTCGCGCCGCTTACACGACCTACTCCCTTAGCAGGGGAGCCCCTTCAGCCACTTGGGTACTTCTCCATTAAACGTATTTCAGCATTATGCTTAATCTTTAATGTCGACTTACACTGGCTAGCTCAAAATATAATGGCGGTCCGGACGGGACTCGAACCCGCGACCTCCTGCGTGACAGGCAGGCATTCTAACCAACTGAACTACCGGACCATTTATGGTGGAGGATGACAGGATCGAACTGCCGACCCCCTGCTTGTAAGGCAGGTGCTCTCCCAGCTGAGCTAATCCTCCGTATTTGTCTCTTACCGACAATAACTATATTATCATTATATTTATTGTATCGTCAATACTTTTCACAATCTTTTCTTCAGAATCTATCATAGTTAAACAGTTGCTCCATACCCTTTACAATACAATTTGATAATATTATAATTAACGTTCAAGAAAGCGCTTACAATATAACGAGGTGATTCAAAATGTTAATGGAATCAAAGTATCGTCGGCAAGCGTTATTGAAAATAAAAAATGAACAATCATCTAACCATGATGAACACACAATGAAATCTACTCAAACAAAAAACAAATTAATTGTTTTTCTATCAACCTTTTTCCCCTTTTTAAATTAACTTACTCTCTACTATCTTAATCAGTTAATTTTAGATATCAAGCTATTTAACTCCAAAGCAAAATCGTCTAAATTTATAAAACCTCTGCCAACTCCAATCAGGAGTTAGCAGAGGTTTTATTTTAGTGTCCAGAAGATGCACTAAGACCTACTTTTTCAACAATTGCTCGACTTTCATCATTTAAGCCATTAATTGTTACAGTCTTACCTTCTTTTCGATACTTACTCATCACTTTCGCTACGGCAGTAACTGCTGAATGATCCCACACATGAGAATGTGTAAAATCAATTACGATCTCCTTAGGATCATTTTGATAATCAAATAAATCGACGAAATGCGCCATCGTCCCAAAGAAAAGCTGTCCGGACACCGTATAAACTTTTTGCTCACCCTCGAATTTTGTTGATGTTTTAATTTGAGCCATTTTCCATCCGAAAATCAATGCACTTAAAACAACTCCAGCTAAAACACCTTTTGCTAAATCATGTGTATATACTACAATAGCAACTGTTATCACCATGACAACCGCGTCCGATCGTGGAATTCTTGCTAATTCACGGACAGATTGCCAATCAAACGTACCGATCGATACCATGATCATAACTCCAACGAGAGCAGCCATAGGTACTTGTTTGACAATATCACCCAAAACAATAATTAAAATTAACAAAAATACACCCGCTGTTAAAGCAGACAGTCTTCCTCTTCCACCTGATTTAACATTAATTACTGATTGGCCAATCATTGCACACCCTGCCATACCACCAAAGAACCCTGTGATAATATTAGCGATACCTTGACCTTTCATCTCAGTATTTTTATTACTCTTCGTATCTGTCATTTCATCAACGATAGTCGCTGTTAATAAAGACTCTAAAATACCAACTAATGCTAAAGGAAATGAATATGGTAGTATAATCATTAAAGTTTCAATATTTAACGGTACCATTGGAAGCTGAAACACAGGTAATGATTGAGTAATATTCCCCATATCTCCAACCGTTTTCAAATCTAGCCCTAACGTAATCGCAACAATTGTCATAACAATAATTGCAACTAATGGTGATGGAACAGCTTTCGTAAAACGAGGCAAAATATAAATAATAGCTAAAGTTGCTGCTACCATTCCATACATCAATAGACCTTGACCTACAAAGTGAGGTAATTGGGCCATAAAGATCAAAATTGCCAAAGCATTTACAAATCCAATAATAACGGACTGTGGCAAAAACGTAATGAAACGACCAAGTCCCATCACACCCATAATAAATTGAATAATACCTGTCAATACAGTCGCTGCTAATAAATATTCCAAGCCATGTTCAGCCACAAGTGTAACCATTAATAATGCCATTGCACCAGTTGCAGCTGATATCATACCTGGTCGACCACCAGTAAAGGCAATTATTACAGCTATTGAAAATGATGCATACAAACCTACCATTGGATCAACACCCGCAATAATCGCAAATGCAATTGCTTCTGGAATAAGTGCTAACGCAACAGTTATGCCTGCAAGGATATCACCACGAATATTCCCAAACCAACTTTCTTTCCAACTCATTGTGTTCAAAACAACGCCTCTTTCTATTATTTTTTTACGCTCTCTCACTTTGAAAGAGCAATCCGAAGTAAACATGAAAAATACTATCATACTACTAGCAGAACGCAAACTTCTATGTAAGCGCACAAAATATACTTTATCCTCTCATTTTCGTTACATATCTCTTATTTTCATAGTGATAAGATAAAATTGAAAAATAGAAGTTTTAATATTCAGTTTATTCATAACTTTTTTGATAACAAACTAAAACAATAAGTTGATTAGGCTTGAACAATTTATAATCATAAAAAAACACTGCTTATACATTTAAACAGTGGTTACAGAAATTATGATTTAAATTGTATTGGAGAAAGGTGTTCATTCAATGCCTCCATTACATATCCATTATTTTGAAGGTATACTAGCAACCTTTCTAAATGATCTAACGTTGACTTTTTATCATGTAATAAAATGACTGGAACTTTACCCTCTCTCACTACCTGCTCTAATTGATAAATCGTATCTTGTACGTAACGAACGTCTTTGTATTCCCAATCCCTCGAATCTATGTTCCAATCCCAAAGAAGATAACCTTCTTCTTTCACTACTTGCCTATACGTCTTGGTCATATATGGCACACTTCCATAAGGAGTTCGAATTAACATTGTTTGCTTTCCTGTAATTCGTTCTAACACACGATTGCCTTCAGTCAGCTCTCCTAATATTGACGAAGTTGATTCGTAAAAGCTTTTTGCATTATGAGAAACTCCATGTAATCCGAACGAATGACCTTCTTCTACCATTCTTTTCATTCCTTCTGGATATTTCTCCATTGCTGGACTTAACATAAAAAAGGTCGCTCTTGCTTGGTAACGTTTTAACAATGAAAGAATCGCTTCAGTTGACTCTGATGGACCATCATCAAATGTTAAATAGACAACATTTTCTGGAGGTGAAACTGTTACTGTAGGTTCAGTTAGTCTCAACGGTTGCTCTTTTTTTAACTGACAACACATCTCTTTCTCTGGTGTGAATGTCACTATATACTCTTCATTATCGATTGCTTTCGTTATCTCGCTATAGCCAAGTAATCCAATAATTAATATACAAACAATCGACATGAACACCCATTCGTGTGTCCTTATCAATTTTTTTCTTCTTCTCATGCCATCTCCTCTTTCCTTAGCCATGCGGTGTTCTCTTAAATGAGTATATTGTTTGTGATTGAAAAGAGGGTTACAAAGACATTACATTTTATATGTCAATACATATCTGATGTATTATCGAGATTGTATTGTATTGATTCCTTATCCAAATTTTAACTCCATCAATTTTTACTACTACACCTTCAATCGACTCACCATAACGTGAAAAATAAAGGTGATTTGTTCTAACTTTCTTACCTAGTTGAATCATGATGTAGAATACTCCCTTTTAGTAAAATTTAGTTAGAAGTGTATCATTTTTCGATTAAAAAGCATTTAAGGAAATAAAACAAATTCGTTACAAATAATAATGCGCTTTCATTATTTAGAGGAGCAAGGACTCACAAAAGTTCGAATACTTTTTTTATACTTGTTATTACCTATACTATAGGATAATTCATAACGATTACATTAAAGTGGTGTTATAATAGTAAGAATAAGATGAACTTTGGCAGAAAGGAGCTTTACACGTGGTTGAAACACATACATTCACTAAAGGTGAAGAGATCGCAAATGCAATCACACATGGGATTGGAACGTTACTCAGTATTGCAGCATTAGTATTATTAGTTGTCTTCTCTGCATTAAACGGAACAGCTTGGCATATCGTCACTTTTTCTATTTATGGGGCTACAATGCTTATTTTGTATCTTTCTTCAACAATGTTACATAGTTTCCCAAAAGGAAAAGCTAAAAGTTTCTTTGAAATTTGTGATCATGCTTCGATCTATTTGTTCATTGCTGGTACTTACACACCAATTACACTCATTGTCATTCAAGGAAGCTTGGGCTGGGTGCTATTCGGAACAGTGTGGGCATTAGCAATCGGTGGGGTTGTCTTTAAAGTTTTTTTTGTGAAGAAATTCAATACAATTTCTACATTATTATACATCGTGATGGGATGGCTCGTTGTCTTCGGATTTAATAAGTTGTTAACGACATTGCCTCCTATGGGAATCGTTTTTCTCGTCATTGGTGGAGTCCTCTATACACTTGGGACAATTTTTTATCTATGGAGAGCATTCCCTTATCACCATGCTGTTTGGCATCTATTTGTATTAGCAGGAAGCATATTCCACTTCTTTGCTGTATTACTATATGTCCTTCCAATTCAATTTTAATAATTCAAATTAAACCCCAATCGCTCAAGATGATTGGGGTTCTTTGTATGGGGTAAGCAATTAAATCAATATCATTTTCCATATCCTCGTACAGGGTAGTGATCGGAATAATTATTATATTCGTAATCGGCTGTCCAAGTAGGAGATTTTGGAGTTAATGTTTGGTTCATCCAAAAGCTTGGCTGTTTGTAATCTTTTTCAATAAAAATATAATCTAAATGCTGCGGTTCATAATCAGGATAACTATAGCCTGCTATACTGTTAGTTTCAGTGTCCCATGTAGGGTTTCCAATGTATTCCGTAGGTTCGATTGGCAGAGGTAAACAAAACCCATCTAAGGTGCATGGCCATCCTTTTTTCAAGCACTATTAAAGAATGGAAAGGAAGTATTTCTGCAACGCAGAGCTAAATGCCGTATTGATTACGTCATTTAGCTCTACTAATCAGATATTATAATTGGTAAATTGCTTCATACTTTTCTTTCAAATACGTTATTAAATGTTCTGCATTCAACCCTTCACCTGTTACGTCATTCAAGATTTCCAGTGGTTTCTTCATTTTTCCATATTGATGAATGTTACTTGAAAGCCACTCGCGAATAGGTTGTAATTCACCTAATTCTAACAATTCATCGAAGTTGGCAATTTCCTTTACCATCGCATTTTTAAACTGCGCAGCGTAAATATAACCTAATGCGTAACTTGGGAAGTAACCAAAATCTCCACCTGACCAATGTACATCTTGTAGAATTCCTTGAGCATCATTGTCTGGCCTCACTCCGAGATATTCTTCCATCTTGTCATTCCATAATGTTGGTAAATCTTTAACCTCAATTTCATCATTAAAAAGTGCTTTTTCTAACTCGTAACGAACCATAATATGTAAAGGATATGTTAACTCGTCCGCTTCAATTCGAATTAGAGATGGTTTCGATTCATTAATAGCACGATAATAATCTTCAAGCTCAACTTTATCGAACTGACCGCCTGCATATTGTTTTAAGACGTTATAATTTTTCTTCCAGAAACCTTTATTACGCCCTACAAAGTTTTCCCAGAATAATGATTGTGATTCATGAATTCCCATTGATGTCCCATCACATAAAGGTGTTCCAACTAGATCCTTAGATATATTTTGCTCATACAGCGCATGTCCACCTTCGTGAATCGTACCAAATACTGCTGTGCGAAAATCTTGTTCATCATATTTTGTCGTAATACGCACATCTCCAGGATTTAACGTAATTGCAAACGGATGAACCGTAACATCTAATCGCCCTGCTTCAAAATCGTAATCCATTTGTTCTAACGCATTTAAGCAAAATTCCCTCTGTTTTTCTTGTGTGAAGTGCTCAAATAAGAAGGATGTATTAGGTTGGTTAGAACTTTTAGATATACGTTCTACTAATGGAACAATCTCATCTCTTAATTGTCCAAACACTTTATCGATTTGCTCAACAGTAACACCTGGCTCATACATATCAAGTAACGTATTATACTTATTACCTTCGTAACCCCAATAACCAATAAATTTTTTCTTAAATTCAACTAATTTTTCTAAGTAAGGACGAAACATTTCAAAATCAGATTTATCTTTTGCTTCTTCCCAAACAGATTCAGCTTTTGATTGAAGCATTACAAATTCCTTATACTCTACTTCTGGAATCTTCTCATTTCTTTCATATTCTTTCTTACAATCTTCTAAAGTTTTTACAGTAATTTCTGATAAAACTTGCCTTGCTTCCTCATTGTCTAATTCATCAATAAATTGCTTCATTGTATCTGAAGTTGACATATTGAATACTTCAGTCGAAAGGGTCCCTATGACCTCAGAGCGTTGGTCAATCCCTTTTTTAGGAGCACCCGTCCGCATATCCCAAAACATTAGTGCTAGTGCTTCTTCATAGTTCATCATCTTTTTTACATATTGTAAAAATTCTTGTTCAGTTTTTTGAAACGACATGTTAATCCCACCTTTTTATCAACTTTTTCCCTTTTAACCTTCACTTTCTACTTTACATGACTAATCTTGTAAGAGCAATCCACACCCTTTTTGCACATATTTCTCCATCTCTTCTTTTGGAACTAATCGCCCACCTGTTGCCCAAACAATGTGAGTAGCGTTTGTAATATGTTGAACGTCTGCTCTAATTGGACCATACATTCCCGCAAGTGCAGATGGTTCAAGATATATTCCTTCATTATGTGCAAGCATGCTTAACAGCTTATACAATTCCTTATCTTGAACTGTATATATCCCACTCAACAGAGACTCCATTAATTTCCCTACCAAACTTGACGGTCTACCAACAGCTAGACCATCAGCATCTGTTTTGTTATCAATACCAAAATCTTGTACACATACCTTATCGTGAAGCCTTGTCATCATACCAATCAACATACATGGTGAGTGAGTAGGTTCTGCAAAATAGCAGTGTACATGATTTCCGAATACTCGCTTCAGACCAAATGTTATGCCACCTGGCCCTCCCCCAACACCACATGGCAAATAAACGACAAGGGGATGTTGCTCATCTACTCTAATATCCATCTTCTGTAACTGTCTTCGTAAACGAATTGCAGCTACCGCATAACCTAAAAACAAATCCTTTGAGTTCTCATCATCAATGAAAAAACAAGACTCATCTAATTCACTTTGATTTCTTCCCTGTTCAACTGCTTCACTATAATCTGCTTCATGTTCAATGACATGAACACCTTTACTCTTTAACAACTGTTTTTTCCACTCTTTCGCATCGTTTGACATATGAACGGTCGTCTGAAACCCAAGCTTTGCACTTATCGTTCCAATACTCAAACCTAAGTTTCCAGTCGAACCAACAGCAATCGAATAATTAGAAAATAACTCCCGAAATGGTGGACTTGCAACTTTAGCATAATCATCATCATGCGTAAGTAATTTATTGTTTATAGCTATTTTTTCAGCAATCTTTAGAACTTCATAAATACCACCTCTTGCTTTAATTGAACCTGCAATCGGTAACTCATTATCACACTTCATTAATAATGTACTAGAAATATTTTTTTGGTAACGTCTTTCAAGCTCTGCTTTTATCTTCGGTACTTCAACTAGTGGTGACTCAATCATTCCTTTTGAACCTTTCGTTTCTGGAAATGCTGATTCGATAAATGGAGAAAAACGTATCAAACGTTCTTCTGCTTCAAGCACATCACTCCAATCTAATGCAAGACTCTCTAAATCAGTTTGAACTAATGGATTTGTCCAACTCACTTCCTCCATTTGAACAATTTCTTCTAACAAAGGATAATCTTTAATCCATTCATCTAAATCTCTTCCAAATATGTTCTTACTCACTACAACTCTCCTAACAAATTTTTAAATTTTTGCTGTAAGTCTAATTATTGCAACAACTTCTACATATTCAATATTCACTTCAAACAACAAATCCCCTTTTCACCTCATTAAATTATTTTAAAATAATTAAAAGTTCCATCTCATAACAAAAAACGACAACTCCCAAAAAGGAAGATTGTCGCTTATTAATAGGACTTCCGATAATCAGACATGTTATCGTATAATGTTAGATCAATAAATAATTGACATTTCTGATTAAAATCTTCAAAATCAATTGCTATTAATTGTTTAATCTGTTTAATACGATAATTTAACGTATTTGGGTGTATAAATAATTGTTCGGCTGTTTGTTTTAATTTACAATTATTAGCTAAATAAGCCTTTAATGTTTTCATCAATTGACTTTGATTTTTGTCATCATGATTCTTTAAGATAACTAAATTTTGATTAATAAAACCTTCAGCCATATTCTTCTCAAATATCGTAGTTACATAACGATATATACCCAATTTCGAATACTCATAAGAGATGTGCTCACGATCGTATTCCATAAATTCAGCCGTATTAATAACTTCCAATGCCTCTAAATAACTCTTACGTAAGCAAGTCAGGTCGTTGTATTGATTTCCAATCCCATAGAGAAATGCATCCTCTTCTTCTTTACCTACCATATTTTTAAAGTTTGTGATAAACTCATTTGACAACTCACGAGGTGAATACCTCTCAAGTTCACTTTTTCCAATGATGATAGTTATTCTAGGCTCTTCATCTAACCAGTAAGTCGCTTTGCCAAGACGACCAACAAGAGAGTGGACAATTTCCTTCATATTTTCAAATGTGACTTTTGAATTAGTATGTCTTAAGGAAATTACAACAACTGAAAAAGCTTCTGGCAATACTAGATTCACGTCATCTGCTTCTCGTTTTAAAAATTGTTCACTTTGATATTCATGATTAATGATTTTCCAAAGAAGATTATCCTTCTTGTGTATTTTTTCTTTCTTCTTTTCGATCGCTTCGAAAATTAATTTTCCAACATGTTGAGAAACGCCCTTTAAGAAATCTAGCTCTTCCTCAGATAACAATTCATTTGACTCCTGTACCCAAATGTAACCCATCGTTTGATTTTCATATTTCGCACCGATCACAATTCGCTGATATAATCCCACTTCTTCGATTGGAGACACTCGAATAGGGTCGGGTTTTGTCTGTAATTGATTCACAATCCCTTCCTTTTTTAAGATATCAACAATAAATAGTGGACAACGTTTTGAAAGAATCGTTTTTTGTTGCGTTGGATCAAAATGATAATTATATGTAGAACTATATGCAATAAGTTCAAAGTTTTTATTTTCAATGATAACTGGTTTTTGCAAAAAAACACTAATAATCTCTGCTACCTCATTAATATCTTGTGTATTTAAAACACGTTCTATAGATGCCCCCTTCATAGCACTCCTCCGTTTCAACCTAGATAAGATGATTTTACTACAAAAAAGAGCTAAAACCCAAGAACGAATACCTTTTACATTATTGAATATTCATTAAATCTCATAAGTACAGAAAAAGCTCCTTTCCCGAATTCGGAAAAGGAGCTTTTAAATTATTTAGCTTATAGCATTTCACTAATTGTTTTTGGAAGCATGTGTTGTACAAGGTAATCTGGTCCACCTGCTTTAGAATCTGTACCAGACATATTAAATCCTCCAAAAGGATGATAACCAACAATTGCACCTGTACAAGTACGGTTGAAATATAAGTTACCAACATGGAAATTATACTTTGCATACTCAATGTGCTCACGGTTATTTGAAATTAAAGCACCTGTTAAACCATATTCTGTATTGTTTGCAAATTCAATTGCTTCTTCAAAACTTTTTGCTTTAGCAAATGCAACAACTGGTCCAAAGATTTCTTCTTGCATAATACGTGCAGTCGGTTCAAGGTCTGCAAAAATTGTTGGTTCGATAAAGTAACCTTTAGAGTCATCACCTTTACCACCGCTTACAAGTTTACCTTCTTCTTTACCGATTTCAATATAGTGCATAATTTTATCAAAAGAAGCTTGGTCAATCACTGGTCCCATATAGTTGCTACCATCTGTTGGGTCACCTAGCTTCTTAGTTTCTGTAATTTTAATCGCCTTTTCTAACACTTCATCGTACACATCTTCATGGATAATTGCACGTGATCCTGCTGAACACTTTTGTCCTGAGAAACCGAATGCTGAAGCAACAATTGATTCTGCTGCTAGATCAAGATCTGCTTCTTTATCAACAACAACTGTATCTTTTCCGCCCATTTCGATGATTGTACGCTTCAACCATTTTTGATTCTCTTGAATTTCAGCTGCTCGTTTGAAAATACGTGTACCGACTTCACGAGATCCTGTGAATGTAATGAGGTGTGTCTTCGGATGATCAACTAAGAAGTCACCGACTTCTGCACCACTACCAGGAATGAAGTTAACTACACCTTTTGGAAGACCTGCTTCTTCAAGCACTTCAACAAATTTATATGCAACGATTGGCGTATTACTTGCTGGTTTAAGAACAACAGTGTTTCCTGTTACAATTGGAGCAACTGTTGTACCAGCCATAATTGCAAATGCAAAGTTCCAAGGTGGAATTACGACACTTACGCCCATTGGAGTATAAATGTATTGGTTTTTCTCTCCTGGACGACTAAGAACAGATGCACCATCCTTAAGACGAACCATTTCACGTGCATAATACTCCAAGAAGTCAATTGCTTCTGCTGTATCTGCATCTGCCTCGTTCCAAGGCTTACCAGCTTCTTTTACAAGTAGAGCAGAGAAATAATGCTTTCTACGGCGAATAATTGCAGCAGCACGATGTAAAATGTTCGCACGCTCTTCTGGGTTAAACATTTTCCAAGATTTGAATGCTTCTTCTGCTGCATCAATAGCATGTGTCGCAATCTCTTGTGTTGCTTTCGATACAGTACCAATAACTTCATCCTTATTAGCAGGATTGATTGAAGTAATTTTTTCCTCTGTTGAAATTCGTTCTCCGTTCACGATAAGGTCATAATTTTGACCGAATTCTTTTTCTACTATTTTAAGCTCACGTTCAAATGCCTTTTTATTTTCTTCTACTGAAAAATCCGTAAATGGTTCGTGTTTGTATGGTTGAATCATATTCAAATCTCTCCTTCTTCTTATAAATGTATAAGCCGGAGTGCTTACCAGAAGACCTACAACTGTATTCAATATCGTTATAACCCTTCTGATAAGCACTCACATTAACCTCTATTAAATACTTAACGCTTAAACATTCCTTTTAGAACAAATGCAACATTTGCTGGCCGTTCTGCTAAACGTCTCATGAAATAACCGTACCAGTCGTCTCCATAAGGAACATATACACGCATTTTATAGCCTTCATTGACAAGATCTAATTGTGTTTGTGAACGCATTCCATATAACATTTGAAACTCAAATTGGTCTTTTGGAATATCGTGCTCTCTTACAACTTGCTTAGTATAATTAATCATTTCATCATCATGGCTCGCGACTGCTGTATAATTACCATTTAGTAAATGCTTATTAATTAAATGTTTTAAATTCTTATCCACATCGCTCTTGTCCATAAATGCAACTTCAGGCGATTCTTTGTATGCACCTTTTACTAAACGTAAATTTGGATTAAACTCATTTAAAATATTTAAATCTTGATCTGAACGGAATAAATAGGACTGAATAACTGTACCTACATTATCAAATTCAGCTTTCAATTGTTTGAATATATCTAATGTTGCTTGACAGCGTGATTCATCCTCCATATCAATCGTGACAAAAATGTTATATTTCTTAGCCTCAGTTAGTATCTGTTTCATATGTTTTACAACTAGTTCTTTATCTATGTCTAATCCCAAAGATGTCATCTTCACTGATACTTGAGAATTTAGTCCTTCACGAGAAATAGCTTGAACCGTTGTAATGCATTCTTCAGTCCTTGATATCGCTTCTTCCTTAGATGTAACAAATTCACCTAAATGGTCAACGGTAACACATAACCCTTGTTCATTTAATTTTTTTATGATCGGTATCGCTTTTTCAAACGTTTGTCCACCAACAACTTTTGATGCACCAAACCCCATTCCCCAACGTTTGGCTGCCTTGTTTAACACCGCACTTTTTGAGAGGGTTAAAAAGAAGTTCTTTGAGACTGCTTCCACACTCCTCACCCCTTTTCTAAAGATTACAACAATTATTATTAGAACTAGACTAATCGAAAATGGTAGCCTTATATTTTTTAATGAAAGCGATTACTATTACATTATTTACTCTTGTGCAAACTTTCTTACTATATTAATTATATATCGATATGACTAAGAGTCACAATATTGCGAAGGAACAATATATTAATAGCGTTTTTGTGACTCACGCACAATGATCTAAGAGCTTATTGACCGCTCTTTTGTTGCTATATGATAAAATAAGATAGGTAAACTCAGAATTAAAGGAAGTGAGACATGATGCATGTCGTCAATAATATTGCAGATTTGATTGGAAATACTCCTTTAGTAAAACTTAATCGAGTAGCATCACCAAATGGTGCAGACGTTTATTTAAAACTCGAAATGTTTAATCCAAGCGGTAGTGTGAAAGATCGAGCAGCTTACAACATGATTATTGAAGCTGAAAAAGCTGGTTTAATAAATGAAAATACGACTATTATTGAACCAACGAGTGGTAATACAGGTATTGGACTTGCCATGAATGCCGCTGCACGTGGTTATAAAGCGATCCTCGTTATGCCTGATACGATGACACAAGAACGTATTAACTTACTTAAAGCGTATGGCGCAAAAGTCGTTTTAACATCGGGAGAGGAGAAAATGCCAGGTTCAATCCGTAAAGCTGAAGAATTAGCAAATCAAATTCCCAATAGCTTTGTACCGATGCAATTTAACAACGATGCAAACCCTGATGCACATCGCCATACAACAGCTAAAGAGATAATTGATGCAATAGAAGAACTCGGTAAACCTCTAACAGCCTTTGTTTCTACAGCTGGGACTGGTGGCACTGTAACAGGAACTGGTGAAGAATTAAAGAAGCACTTTGAAGATATAACGATACACGTTGTAGAACCAGACGGATCACCTGTTTTATCTGGTGGGAAGCCTGGTAAGCACAAACTTGTTGGTACAAGCCCTGGTTTCATTCCAGATATCCTAAATCAAAACGTTTATGATGAAATTATTCGAATTAAGGATGAAGAAGCCTATGACATTACTAGAAGACTTGCAAGAGAAGAAGGAATCTTAGTAGGAACATCGGCAGGTGCAGCTTGTCATGCTGCTATTGAAATTGCTAAGAAGAAATCACCTAATGAAGTCGTCATCGCCATTGCCCCAGATACAGGTGAACGTTATCTATCTGGTGATCTATTTGATTTTGAATAACATAGTAAGACCGTTATACCCCTTTAGATATGAATATCTAAAGGGGTATTTTTTTCAAAATTAATAATTGTATTAAGTAACTGATGTTAGAAAAAAGATTAAAAGGTTTTATGTTAAATTGTAAAAGAATATCCTATATGCATTTAAACTAACAGTAATATAAGCTATATAAAACTCCAAGTAAGCGGTGGTCATTTTGAAAAAGAAACTAAACAAAAGGTGCTAAAGTTGTTAAATGAAAATAGGACAAACTCAATTATTCTAAAAGACAATTACAAATTAGGTAATTATTTCGAGTAATTATTATATAGATATAACAATTACAGTTGTAGAATAATGATCTTCTTAAAAAGTTACCTTTATGTAAAAAAGCTATACTATAAAAGTTAAACATGTAAGTTCATTGTTGTTAAAATGTAACTATTCTATTATTTTTTTGGAGGTTATATGGAGCAGTTCGAAACGAGCAAAATAACGAACCTATTAATTAACGAAATTGACCCATTAGTACACGAAAGTAAAGAAGACGGTTTTCGATTTGTAGAAAGATTAGTTAATGATTATACGAAAGGTACAAATAAGTTTAACAAAAAAGGCGAGGCATTATATGGTGTATATAATCAGAGCAATGAACTAGTGGCTGTTGGTGGGATAAACATTAATCCCTTTACAAACGACCCAAATGTAGGTAGGTTAAGACGTTTTTATGTGAAGAAGGCGTATAGAAGAAATGGAGTTGGAAGCCTTCTCTTAAAAACAATCATTTCTAATGCAAAAAGCTCCTTCAATGTGGTCGTACTTAATACTACTGAGCAGGCTGATAAATTCTATACTTCTCATGGATTTTCAAAGGATACTCAATATGAAAATACAACACATTACATGTATTTGAAAAAACAATAAACTATTAGAATACTCCTCAGTTATAAAGTATGATTTAGTAACTGTGAATTCAACAATATGGAATCAATATATAATAAGGAACAAACTACTAATATTGAAGCTTGTTTTGATTCGTTTAATTTCAAAACAAGCTTTTCTTTTAAAAAATGCAATGAGTATACACATTTATCGTCTTTCAGTAATAAGAGAGTATAACTCTTTCTTAGACTTAGGGAATGGTTGATGCTTATGATGAGAGCTTTGTTGTATTTGTTCGTATACTTCTACAATCCAAGGTTTATCTAAATGGCTACGATTCAAAATTTCTTCATTCATAAATACTGTCTCTGGTAGTCCCTGAGAGATAATTTCTCCTTCATTCATAATCAATATTTCATCTGCCCATTGGAAAGCTAAATCTACGTTATGTGTTGATAATAGGATCGTCTTACCTTGTGCATGCAGGTCATCTAATACACCAATAATCCTCTTAACATAATAAGGGTCTAAACCTGCTGTTGGTTCGTCCAGTACGATAAGTTGAGGTTGCATTGCCACAACTCCTGCAATTGCAACTCTCTTCTTCTGACCAATACTTAATAAATGAGGTGGCTTGTCTTTTAATTGATCAGTTTCAGTATCAGACATTGTTTGATTAACAATTTGGTCAACTTCCTCTTTTGATAATCCTAAGTTTCTCGGCCCGAATGCTATATCTTCATAAACTGTTGAAGAAAATAATTGAGAATCAGGATCTTGCAACACTAGACCTACTGCTTGCTTTAATTTCTTCATTTCTTTACGTTTATAGGAGATGGGAACACCATCAAAATACAATGAACCACTTGTCGGCTTTAAGATCCCATTAAGATGAAGAAACAGTGTCGATTTCCCTGCTCCATTATTCCCAAGCAATGCAATCTTCTTCCGATGATCAATTTTAAGAGATATATTTTTCAATGTCTTTGTACCATCTGGATACTGATAACTTATATTTTTCATTTCAATAATCGGTGACAGTTTCATAGGCAGAACTCCCTAAATCCATTCCATATGAACTAAATTAGCTTGAACAGTAAATTAATAACATCATAGAAAAAATGCTTACAATAAAGATGTAGCTGGAACGATTATAACGGTAATTTCCATCAACTTGTGGAATCGATTCTTCACCACCACGCGACTCAATCGCAATATTTAGCTCCTGAGCAGATCGAATTGATTTAATAAAAATTCCTACGATTAATTGAGCGAGTGATGACAGCCACAAGCGATAATTTTGATACCCTAATCGAGCTGATTGTGCTATATGAATTTCCCTCGTCTTTTTCCATAACACAAATATAAAATGATAAGTAAAAACAACTAACTCAAGGAAAATTGTAGGCACTTTCATTTTTTGTAATACCCATAATATTCCTTGAAACGGTGTAGTTAAAATTAAAAAATACATACAACTTATACTAGCAGAAACGATAAAAATAAGTATTGTCGTTTCTGCTACACTCGTTTCACTAATATAAACACTCCACTTGAATAGATCGATACTCCACATAATATCAACTGTTTTCAGTTCCTTCGGAGTAATCGAAATGATCATTGTTCCAATACTCATTAATAGAAACATTAATGGTAGTAGTAATAATTTCAAATAAAACCTTAGAGCAACACCTGCACCAAATACAGTTAGACTACTCATTATGATAAAGACAAATAGTGAAACGACAATATTTTTCATCATAATTGAAATGATTAAACAACCAAATGAAAAAATAACCTTTTCTAACGGATGAATATCATTAAAACGATTCTCGTATGTGTACCTATCGATGTGAAGCATGTGGTTTATGCTCTTCTTTATAATCAATATACTTTTTGCGTGCACGACCGAATCCAATTATATAACCGATAATAATTGCCCCAATCGCTGCTTGAAGTGAGAATAGCAAACTTTCTATTTCTCCACCTGGTGGTTCCCAAATCGTTTCAAACCAAGGCTCATAATTTGGTGAAATCTCTGAAATTAGTTGTTCTGCCTGCCCATCTGCACCACCAAATTCTGAATCTTCATGCATAAACATTGGAAGAACAGCTAAGAAAATCACAATACTTAAAAGCAGTAGGTTTTTCATTATTTCACACTCTCCTTTATAGGGAGGTTTAATAAACGTAGTTCTTGTATGTTGTATTTCATTATCAAGTTCATAATAATGACCGTTAGTATTCCTTCACTTATTGCAAGTGGAAGTTGCGTGAATGCAAAAACACTTGCAAATTTAGCAAATGAAGCAGCAACCCCTCCTACCACCGCTGGATGTGCTAGTGCCAATTGGAGAGAAGTCATTAAATAAGTTGTTAAATCACCAATCATCGCTGCTAAGAAAATTGAAACGGAAAATGAAAATTTAAGCCTCATACTTCCTTTATACACAGCATATGTCATGAGCGGTCCGATAACAGCCATAGAAAAGGCATTTGCTCCAAGTGTCGTTAATCCACCATGCGCAAGCAATAATGTTTGGAATAAAAGAACGATCGTACCGATTACACTCATGACCATCGGTCCAAATAGAACCGTTCCCAATCCTACCCCTGTAGGATGAGAAGAGCTTCCTGTTACAGATGGAATTTTCAGTGCAGATAGCACAAATGCAAATGCCCCAGCTAAGCCTAGCATCGTTTTCACTTGAGGATTTTCCTTCACCTTCTTACGGATGGAGCGTATACCGAGTAGGACGAATGGGGTCGTAACTATCCACCAAAATATTGCCCAATGAATTGGCAGGAAACCTTCCATTATATGCATAGCATATACAGGTTGATAGGAGTTAATCCAAAAGTAGAGTGTCATAATACTAATCAATATAAACCCTAATTTTTTTCTCATATTCACCTTACCTTTATGATAAATTATTCACGAACCTATTATTTTATTGATCCCTCTAACTGTTGTTCTTTGAACCATTCTATCTTTTCTTTTAAATCTACAACCTTTCCAACTAACACGATAGCTGGATGAGAAATTTCTGTTGTTTGCACTATTTCTTCAATTGATTGTAAGTTTCCAACTACGGTTTGTTGCTTGCTAGTTGTCCCCCACTCGACTACCGCAACTGGTGTATGTGGATCTTTTCCAAAATGAATTAAACGTTCACAAATGTGATTTAAATTACCGATTCCCATGTAAAAAGCAATCGTATCAATTCCCTTAGCTAAAGACTCCCAATGAATGTGATCCTCACCTTTTGATGCACGACCATGCGCCGTAACAATTGCAAATGAAGAAGCAAATTCACGATGTGTAACAGGAATACCTGCATATGCTGGTGCCGCTACACCTGCTGTAATACCAGGTACAACTTCATAACGAATTCCATGTTTCATTAATTCTTCAGCCTCTTCGCCACCTCTACCAAATACGAACGGATCGCCACCTTTAAGACGTGTAACTGTAAGCCCTTGCTTTGCTTTCTCTACTAACAATTGATTAATTTCTTGTTGAATTAGGGCATGTTTACCAGGTAGTTTTCCACAATAGATTAGCTCTGCATCAGGCTTAGCGTGTGTTAATAACTCTTTATTCACCAATCTATCGTAAGCAATTACATCTGCTGTTTGAATACATTCTAATCCGTACACAGTGATAAGCTTTGGATCTCCAGGTCCAGCTCCTACTAAATATACAATTCCGTCACCCATTCTATTTCCTCCTTTCCCTTAACATTTGCTCAAATTTTTCATTTCTTAAGGTGTTTTTTTCTTCTCTCGTTAACTGTAGGTAGACGGGCTCTACTAAGTTTTTCAATAAAAAACGTCTATCTTTCTCGTTATCAAATTCATCTTTAATTTGCCTACGACAGTTCTCTAAAAATAAAAGATACTCTTCATAATATTCGTCATACTGTTCTAACAACTCACGCTTAATCTTTCTTGATAAGGTAGGGCTTGCACCACTTGTAGAGACTGATAAAATTAATTTTCCACGCTTAACAGTTGCAGGTACTATAAAATTACTCTTTTCTGGACAATCTACAATATTAATAAGCTGATGTTCATTCACTGATTGATATACCATTTTATTAACATCCACATCATTTGTTGCTGCAATAATCATAAATGCATTCTTCACATCTGAGCTTTCAAACGACTTACTTTCCCATACAATTTGATTGCTCTCTACTAGTGATTTCAACTCATTCGTAATTGTCGGACTTATAACAATAATGGAAGCACCCGTTTCCATTATTGATCCAACTTTTCTTGTTGCGATCTTACCTCCACCAACAATCACAACTGATTTTCCTTTTAGTTGAAGCATCGCTGAGTATAGATTGTCCAATTTCATCTCTCCTACATTTAGCTGTTACATTTTTCGTTCACGACATTTATCAAGCCAATTTGTCACAATCTCTGGGCATGAAGCGAAGTGAAGGTGAGTATATCCTGCCACTAAATTAAATCGTAGCGCACCTTCTTCTTTTATTCCTCTCATCCCCTTCGTCTTATAAGCATAGCTTAACGGTTCTAAGCATTGGTATGTAGAATAATGAAATTCATGTCCTTTAGCTTCTGCATTTGATGAAAGTAAGAAATTATCCTCACTACCTGTAATTACTCGATAACCCAGTGCTGCACGTTTATGTTGCATTTTCACGATTCCTGGAAGTAGGCCAACCATTGGAAAACGATGACCTTCCGTCGTTTCAATCGCTTCAGTTAAGTACATAAATCCGCCACATTCAGCTAATGTTGGCATGCCGCCCTCAATACAATCTTGAATGGATTGCTTCACATCATCATTTTTAGCGAGTTGTTCTGCGAACTCTTCTGGAAAACCTCCACCTAAATATAAGCCATCAACTTCATCAGGAACTACATCACCATTTAATGGAGAAAAGAATTCCACTTTTGCTCCTTGAGCTTCTAACAGTTCAAGATTTTCCTTATAATAAAAATTAAATGCAGCATCATGTGCTACTGCAATCCTTAGATCCTTCGTTTGTGCAGGTGCAAACATCGAATTAGAAACTGATTGTAGTTCGTTAGTTAACGATAATTCATATAACTTCTCAATATCGACGGTTTCGGAAACTAAATTTCCTAATGAATTGAAAAATCCATTAAGCTCACCACGTTCAATCGAAGGAACTAATCCTAAGTGGCGCTCAGGAATTTCAATTTCTTGCTCTCTCTTCAAATATCCAACTACAGGGACATTACATTCCTGCTCAATTGCAGCTTTTACTAACTTGTAATGACCTTCACTTCCTACTCGATTTGCAATCACACCTACAATATTCGGTTCAGTAGATAAACATTGAAATCCCTTTACAATTGCTGCTGCACTTCTAGCCATACTAGCACAATTCACAACTAATATGACCGGACTATCTGTTAAAACACTAATTTCTGCAGTGCTTCCAGCATCAGACTTAGGATTTTTCCCATCATAAAAGCCCATTACACCTTCAATAATCGAGATGTCTGCACCTTCACTACCATGATTATAAATATCTTTTACTACATCATGTGATAACATCCAACTATCTAAATTACGTGATTTTCTACCCGTTACTGCCGTATGATAAGTGGGGTCAATATAATCTGGTCCACATTTAAATCCTTGAACGGTATACCCTTGTTGTTGCATCGCTGCCATAATTCCAAGTGTAATCGTTGTCTTACCTACACCACTTCCTGTACCTGCTATGACAATTCTTCGTTCACTCATGACGTGTATCCCCTCTAATTATGAATGTGGAATAATCGCAACAGAAATTGTTACATTCCCTGACTTTTGCTTTTCAAGTAGAAGCTCTTTTGCACCACTATATAGCTTAGCCGCAGGTTCACTCACACCATAGGCACCCGTATATTTATAGACAACTTCTGACCGGTTCTCAAAAGGTACTTCGTTTAATTGTTCTGGTGTGTAGTATACAAACTGCCATTGATGCTTTCGAGTTATTTCTAGTAAACCTTCTTCATCTTTTTTCAAATCGATCGTCGCAATTGCTTTCACACTTTTCTTAGAGATTTTCAATTGTTGAAGTGCATCTTCAATTACAGCTTCAATTTCTTCGGCGCTTGTTCCTCTGTTACACCCTATACCTAACACGATAACTTTAGGTCGATACAATACGCCATTGTTTAATAATGTTCTCTCATCAGTGTTTAATTCTCTATGTGTTACAACTAATGCCGCATCTGGTCTCTCATTGATTGCTTCTTTCGTTGAGGAACATACAATAATATTTTTAGGTAATGGTTTGTCATATTTCCACCAATTTTTCTCACCTGATTCTTGAATGACAACAACTTTTTCTTCATTTACAACAGATGCACTTACGGGTGTAAGCTTCTCAGCAGACTCCCACACCCAACCAAATTCTCGTCCGAATAAATCAACAGGAATTGTTTTTTGAACATCAGAAGCCGTAGTAACGATAGGACGCGCTTGAATCAATTCTGCAATTTCTCTCGTTAACTCATTTGCACCACCAAGATGTCCAGATAATACACTAATGACGTTCTCCCCTTTATCGTCTAAAACAACTACACCAGGGTCTACTTTCTTATCTTTCAATAATGGAGCTATCATTCTAACGACAGCACCTAACGAAATAATTAAAATAATTCCCTTATAAGAAGAAAATAGTGAAGGGAGCAGTAACCTAACGCTTCCTTCGAACAATTGATAACCTTTCTCCTCTTCATCACCACTAGCAAACTTACTCATATAATAGACATCTGCTCGCTGAAACTCATTTGATAGATTTCGAGCAAGGGTTACTCCATGTTTCGTAATTGCAACGATAGCATAAGGATTATTTACATCGATCTCAGGGTGTACACCTTCATGCAATGTAATCATTTTGCTCATACCCCCTTGCGAAATCCATGTGTAAACCCTTTATCATATAATTTTGAACGATAGTCTTTTTGATGAATATTTTCATCCAAAGCCCATCCCATTAAAATCATTGCTTGTTTTCTAACACCATTTGCTTTCATATCTTCATCTAAGTTCTCAAGTGTTGAACGAACAATTTTCTCATCTGGCCATGTTGCCTTGTATACAACAGCAACAGGAGTATCCTTACTCCATCCTGCCGCTAGCATTTCATTAACGACTTTCTTCGTTAGCGTCGCGCTTAAAAATAATGCAATTGTACTATGATGTTCAGCAAGTGCTCTTAGCTTTTCTCTTTCTGGCACAGGCGTTCTTCCTTCAGCTCGTGTTAAAATAACCGTCTGTGTTAAATCAGGAATTGTTAATTCAGCTCCCACTGCAGCAGCTGATGCAAAGACCGAACTCACACCAGGTACAATTTCGATGTCAATCTCCGCTTCTTTTAAAAGTGCTATCTGCTCCATAATTGCTCCATATACTGCTGGATCACCTGTATGGACACGCACGACCTTCTTTCCTTCAAGAAGGCGTTCCTTCATGATTTGTACCATTTCCTCTAAGTGCATACCTGCTGTTTTCAACACTTCCGCAGAAGGTTTTGCTTCTTTTATTAACTCTTCACTAACAAGTGAATCTGCATAGAGCACAACGTCTGCTTCTTGAATGAGTTTAAGTCCACGAACTGTAATTAAGTCTGGTGCACCTGGTCCTGCTCCTACAATGTATAGCTTCATTTCCTCACCACCATTAATGTTAGATACTCTAATTCAACTCCATCAAGGTCATTTACATTCCAAATAATCTCTTCATCTGATGTCGCTTTCGTCACAACAAATGCCTTATCTGAAAGGCCCAGTTCTTCTAGAACGTTTCTCATAAGGTCGATTACTTTTGCAACTTTAATGAAAATGATACAATCATGCTCAACTATCGCTTTTTTCATCATTTCAGCGTTGTCTTGTGCTGGCACAATTGCAACATGATCGTCTCCCTCAGCTAAAGCTATTCCAAGTGTTGATGCTGCTCCGTTAATAGATGAAATCCCTGGAACCGTTTGAATGGTCACTTCTGGATGTTGCTCTTTCATCACATTCATCATATGTATGAACGTACTATATAAAAGCGGATCTCCTTCTGTTACAAAAGCAACATCTTTACCTTCTTTTAACTTTCCCCATACCTTCTCAACGGTTATATTCCATTCTCGTTCTAAAATAGCCTCATCTTTTGTCATCGGAAAAACTAAACCTAACATATCCTTTTCAACTGGATTAATGTATACATCAATGATTTTATGTGCGTAACTCTTACTACCTTTTCTTTTTTTCGGGTAAGCAATTACTGGTGTATCTCGCAAAATACGAAATGCCTTAACTGTAATTAACTCTGGATCACCTGGGCCAACACCAAGTCCATATAATTTCCCTAACATCTTATTCCCCTTCCTTACGACTAGCTGTAATAATATAGATCGGATTAAGCGCATCGAATCGAGTTAAATGTAAGATCGGTTTGCTTCTTGAAATTTGTGCTAGTGTAATCTGTGTTTCAAACCCTCGTGCTTTAAATGCTTCTAATGCTGCAGAAAGATTCTCAATCGTCACTGCATTAAGAACGATTCTCCCTTGTGAATTTAACCGTTCACAACAGATGTTAAGTATTTCCTCCATACCACCTGCCGTTCCTCCGATAAATACGGCATCAGGATTCGGAAACTGATCAAGACCCTCAGGAGCCTTTGCGTTCACAACCGTAATATCTGTTCTAAACTTCTTTGTATTAATCAAACAATTTTCATAGTCTTCTTTATTTTTTTCAATAGCATAAACAGCACCATTATGAGCTATTCTTGCTGCCTCAATGGCAATTGAACCTGTACAAGTACCAATATCCCATACCGTACTGTCCTGTCTTAAATTCAGCGCACCAATTGTCAAAATGCGAATTTCTTTCTTCGTTAACAAGCCTTTATCTGGTTTACGTTGAGCAAATTCTTCATCTTCAATGCCTAACGTCCATACTGGAGATTCATCTTTCTTTTTCAAAATCACGATATTTAAAGGTGCAAAATTAGCCTCACTCATCTCAGATAGACTCATCCAGCGACAGCGTTCTGTCTCACCGCCTACATTCTCAGCTATAAATGCTTCATATTCTGTCATGTGATAGGAAATAAGGTACTTTGCAATCTCATTTGGTGAATTTGTTTGATCAGTAAGAATCGCTACTTTATCTTTATTATCAATTTTCTGAGCAAAGCCTCTTATGCTTCTCCCATGTAAACTTGAAATATATGCATCTTCCCAACGTTCTTCCATTCTCGCAAATGCAAGTTGGATTGAGCTTAAATAAGGATAGATTTCAATATCTAACTTATTTGATAAATAGCTTCCGATCCCATAAAAAAGTGGATCTCCAGAAGCTAAGATGATGACTTTCCTTGATTCTTGTTGCAACTTTTCAACTAATGACTTTAATCCAACCTTTATTGGGATTTTGTCACCTTGAAAATTAGGAAAAAAGGCAAGCTGCCTCTCTCCTCCAACGAGCACTTCACATTCATTAATCCACTTTTCATATAAGGGTAGTAAACTTCTTCTTCCTTCGTCTCCGATGCCAATTAACTTTATCTTCTCACTCACGATAACCAGCCTCTCCTAACAGCTTACCTTTCAATGTATATAATGTCGTATCAATATCTACTCCACCATTAACTTCCTCTAATGCCGCAGTACAACAATACGTACACAGCACTTCGAAAAAGTTAAGGAAACCATGTTCTAACATCATATTTCCAACTTGTGATGCCGTATTTGCTTCTCTTACTTCTTCTAACAATTCACCTGTTACACCAACTTGTTCGGCAACACTTGCCAAAAAATTAAAATCAACGGGAGCACTTTTTGAATGAACCATCATCACTCCTTGTGCCACCTTCGAAAATTTCCCCATCATTCCGACCATCGAAATGCGTTTTACACCAAGTCTTTTACATTGTTTTAAGGAAAATCCTACGAAGTCACCCATTTCGATGAAAGCTTCTTCCGGCAAATGCGGAAACTGCTTAATTGCATATCCTTCACTTCTGCCACCAGTTGTGATGACAACATGCTCACACTGACTCGCTCTTGCAACCTTAATTGCTTGAATAATACTTGCTTTATAGGCAGATGTGGAAAATGGAACGACAATTCCTCTCGTTCCTAATATTGATATTCCACCAATAATGCCAAGTCGTCCATTCAACGTCTTCTCTGCAATCTGTTCTCCATTCGGTACAGATATTACAATTTGAATACCCTTTTGAATGTTGAATTGTTCTAATACTTCCGAAGCAACTCCGAGAATCATCTTTCGTGGAACTGGATTAATCGCTGCTAACCCAACTTCAACTGGTAGTCCAGGCTTCGTTACTCGCCCGACACCTTCTCCTCCATCAAGATGAACACCCGTTTCATTAACCCACTGTACGGTCGATACGATCGAAGCACCATGAGTAACATCTGGATCATCTCCAGCATCCTTTTTGATACTTACTTGAACACAGTTTGCAGATAATTCACAGCTCTCAATTGTGAAAGTTGCGAACCTTTTGACTGGTAGATATATCGTTACTTCTTCTTGTACTTCTCCCGTAATAAGCGCTGTAATGGCTGCTTTTGTAGCTGCTGTTGCACAAGCACCTGTCGTATAACCTTCTCGTAAAGGCTTAGTGCTTTTCTCTTCTGTCATCTTGTTTTACACCTGATCAGCAAGTATTGAAATTGCGTTTAGTGCCGCTACCGTAACGGTACTTCCACCTTTTCTCCCTAGGTTCGTAATGAAAGGAATATCTAACTTCGCTAATTCTTCTTTTGACTCGGCCGCTGATACAAATCCGACAGGCATTCCGATGATAAGACCTGGCTTTGCTTCTCCTTCTTTCACTAGACGAATGAGCTCTAATAACGCAGTTGGCGCATTACCGATAGCAAAAATTCCACCTTCTGCTTCCTTAATCGCTTTACGCATTGAAATAATTGCACGTGTAGTATTTAAACGTTTCGCTTCTTCTACAACGTCTGGATCAGAAATATACACATTTACATCACAACCATATTTTTCAACTCGTGGTTTACTAATCCCCACTTGTACCATCTGTACATCACAAACAATCTTTCGACCATCTCTTATCGCTTTAATACCAGCTTGTACTGCATCTGGATGGATAATCATGCTTTTTCCTAACTCAAAATCTGCTGATGCATGAATAACACGTCGAACAACAGGGTACTGTTCTTCAGGGAACTGATGTTCATCAATTTCTTCGTCAATCATTTCAAAGCTTCTAACCTCAATTTGTTGTGGTTGGATTGTCTCTGGTTTAAATTCAGTTTTAAAATCCATCTTATTCGCTCCTTAATTAAAATTTTAGATCTCATTTTTATTTAAGTGTGCTAACACATCTTCAAATGTTGAAAAAACTGTTTGATAATCTAGTGTTGGTCTTAGAATCATAATGATTTCAATGCCAAGTTCCATCGCAGCTGTTATCTTTTCATCCACTGAACCAGCTTTTCCACTTTCTTTCGTAACAACTAGCGTTATTTCATAATTTTCATAGAGTGCTTGATTAAGCATTTTCGTAAATGGCCCTTGAATTGCGATAATATTTTTTTGTGGTAAACCGAGCTGTTCACATTTTTCCATATTATCTTTTCTAGGTAACATCCGAGCAATTAACCTCGTATCAGGAAGTTGGAGCAGTTTGTCTGTGAAAACTTGTAACGTCTTACTACCAGTTGTAAGCATGATATTACCTCGTTTTTGTGCAGCCAAATCCGAAGCCTCTTCGTAATTGTTCACATAATGAATCTTCTCATACTCAAATTGTTGTGTTCTTCGTTCATATCGGATGTATGGAATGTTTGCTGTTTTTGCTGCTTCCATCGCATTTTTTGATGCTTCTTCAGCAAAAGGATGACTTGCATCAATTACAGTTTGCACACCATTTTTCTTTATGAAATTTATGATACTATCATGATCCATTCGACCAACTTGTACCACAATACCAGCTTCTCTATATTCGAATGCTGCACTTTCTGTTACAACCGTAACTATCAGATCATAGCCAGCATTTCGAACTTGGAATGCTAGCTCTCTTGCATCACTTGTTCCTGCAAAAAATAAAATCATCGAGGTTCCTCAACCTTTTCGTGATGATGGTGGTGATCGTGGTCATGGTGATGATCATGATCGTGATGATGGTGATGGTCAATATGTGGCATAACACCTAATCGATACAAACACGTATCACAATTCATACTTACCTCACCTGCTAACCCTTCTTCAGCACGTTCAATTAGAACATCTGCTAGATTAGGATGGAAACCGAAATACGAAGTTAAAGCAAATTCAATTTCTTCATATTGTTTATTAAAGTCATCGACCAAACCTTCTAATCTCTTAATTAATATCCCTGTAAATAAGAAGTATGGGATAATAATTACTTTCTTCGCTCCAAGTTTGATACATCGTTCTACAGCTTCTTCTAACCTTGGATTTGTTACTCCCATAAACGCCGTCTCTACGATGTTATAGTTCATACTCTCCCAGAGAAGTCTCGTAATCTTGTATAAATCACTATTCGCATCTTGATCGCTTCCACCACGACCAAGTAGGATTACAGCTGTTCCATCATGTGTTTCTTCAATGTTTTCACCGATTTCTACTAATCTGTCCTTACATATATCTATAACCTGTGGATGAACACCAATTGGTTTTCCATACGTAAATGACACATGTGGATACTTTTCTTTTGCCTCGTCTATCGCAGCAGGTATATGAATTTTCGAATGCCCTGCTTGGAGAAGCATAATTGGGATAAGTACGATATGTGTTGCTCCTTTTTCAATGCAAGTTACTATCCCACTCGCAATCGTAGGTCTCTCAAATTCTAGAAAACATGTTTCTACAATTAAGTTACTATCTAGTTTAGGGATTAATCCTGAGACAAACTTTCTAACTTCTTCATTTCCTTCTGCATCACGACTACCATGTCCAACATATAATATTGCCTTCATCTTCTTCCTCCCTTTCTTAATCTCCACAAGGTGCTGGTTCAACCTCAATCTTTGGTGTCATATCAACATATTGATAACCTTGAATATTTTTAATTCGTTTAAAATATTTGTTGAATCGTTCGTTTGGATGACCTTTTTCCTTATATTCTTCAATAATTTTCGCCACTGTAGGAACAAGTAATTCTGGCTCTATTCCCTCTGCAACCGGTTGACCTGAATGCGCTGTTCTTCCGACTGTTTTTGCACCTAAGAAAAGGTCAAACTTCCCTTTTCGATAGACAATTCCAATATCATCAGTTACCGCACCGTAACACGCCATTCCACAACCGTTAAAACCGACTCTTAATTCTTTGGGCATTGACATCCCACCAAATTGCTTCTGAATTTCCTCTGCATAAGGAATCGAATCTTTCTTCTCACCATCACAGAAATCACATGCTTTCACTGTTAAGACATCTCCAATTGGTGATAATAGAAAGCCTGATTCACTTAATTGAGTTGTAATTTCTTTCGGGTTACTAGTAGGAACAGTTAGAATTATCTGATGATGTGGAGTATATTCGATTGTACCTTTTTCACCTGCTACTTCCGCTAGTGTTACAAGTTGTGCAGGCGAAAATTGTTTATTTGCCACACCTGGACTAACAGCTAATTCAAAGATTGATTCAATCTTATTTGATATCATAGGCTCTTGATTAGCATTCGGTATGTTAAGTTTTTCAACTGCTTGTTGTGCTACTGTCAGTGAATCATCTTGCTCAACTTTTCCTTTATGCATTGCCCATGGTTCGTTCTCATGTCTTAAACGTTCGTGCGGACGAAGAGGTTGTTCAGCTGAATCTAACGTATATTTCCGCTGGTATCCCCTCGGTGTAATTAGTTTATTATCATACACATACGTCGTTGAATTACCGATGATAACCGTTGTAAGCATACCAATATCATGGTTTAACATCTCTGCTAGGTTTGTAACGACAACTTGTTCCCGCTCTCGATAAGCACTCTTCACTAAACCAACTGGTGTATCGGGTGAACGATATTTCAATAAAATTCTTTGCGCTTCTACAATCTGCTTCGTTCTTCGTCCACTCTTCGGGTTGTATAATGCAATGACAAAATCTGCAGATCCAGCAGCCTCTAATCGTTTTGTAATCAATTCCCAAGGCGTAAGATGGTCACTCAAACTTATCGTACAAGCATCATGCATAACAGGAGCACCTAGTAATGATGCACACGAGTTAATAGCTGAAATTCCAGGAATTACTTCAACTTCAACACCAGCTTCTTCTGTCCAACCTTTTTCAACTAACACTTCATAGATTAGACCTGCCATTCCATATACACCTGCGTCACCACTCGAAATTACAGCGACCTTTTTTCCCTGTTCAGCCAACTCAACAGCAGCATGAGCTCGGCTTACTTCCTCCGACATACCTGTACTAATAATCTCTTGATCTGTTAATAGTTCCTTAATTAAATCAACATAAGTGCTGTAACCAATAATTGAATCGCTCTCTGCTATTGCTTCTCTCGCTCTTTCTGTAAAATGCTTAGCACTACCTGGACCAAAACCAATGATTAGAAGTTTTCCTTTCATTCCAACCCCTCCTTTATTTAGACGACGAATCTTTGTTAATTCCTATCGGACGATTATTTTTCAATTGCATCCCTTCAGTTGTAGTCACATAACTGATAGAACGCTCAATCGGTTGTTTTGCAATTAGATGTTCTTGTACAATTTGCTTACCTAATTCAGGTGTTACTCCCTCATACCACGTTCCTTCAGGATAAACAATGACGACACAAGCATCTTTACACCTGCCATTACACCTTGTTCGTGTCGTATGAACTTGTACATCTAATTGATTAGCTGTAATTTCTTCGCGAATGGATTGAGTCACTTCTTCTCCACCTTTTCTCATACAGCTAGAACCGTTACAAATGAGAACATGGTGCTTCATTTCTTCCAAATTCCAAGTTGTCATATGTTTTCTCCTATCTTATTAAAATAGTATTCTTATTCAGGAAATGAAAAACCCTTAACTTCCGTGGAAGTTAAGGGTTTAAGTGTTTGACTAGTAATGAATTTGCCCAGCAAAAAACTGGTTATAATTCCTTATTATCATACACATGTCTTCCCACCGAAGAATGAGTTACATCAGTTAAAAGCAGGTCTCCTGGCTTGTGCTTCACTTTACTCTTGCTCCTTCCCAATACGAAATGTATCAGTGGACATTACAATTTCATCTGCACTTACAGTAGCGGGGGCTGCATCGGGTTCACACCGATTTCCCTATTAATTCAAGTTTTTTAACATACTTGAGAACTTCTAACATCTATTAAGTTGTTTATAGAGGGTGTTCAAAAAAACCGAGAAAAGTGTTTGTCGAATAACTGAGTTGGCTTGCTTTTCCGGTGCTCATGTACCCTACAAACGTACATTCCGGTGCTCAAACCATCGCCGCCTTGTTCTTTTCTGTCCTCTTTTTTAAACACGCTCTTATACGACCATTTCTCATATTAGCTTGAGTTAACTTTACCAATAAAGGAGTATCTTTGACAAGTTTTTTTCTAAACATTCAATATTATTCGATTGCTTCCTCAACTATGTAAAAAAACAATAAAAATACAGCTTACAAGCATTTTTTACAACTCATCAAAACCATTCGTGTCTGTTGTTTTTGTATATTGACGTGATTTTTGCTCGAAGAAATCTGTCTTCCCTAAATCAACTTCTTGATAGGCAACAATCCATCGTAGAGGATTTGTTCGATAACCCTCAAACGGTGCTTTGAAGCCTAACTGCTCAGCACGTTTATTTGCCATAAATTTAATATATGAATCTACTTCTGACATAAATAACCCATCTATTTTATTTCCTAGAATCTCATTTCCCCATTCAATTTCTAGATATGCAGCTTGTTCAAATGTTTCTGTTGCAAATTTCCCCAGTTCTTCAGTATCGTATTCAGGATATTCTAGTAAAATTTCTTTAAACACCTTCTCAAATAAACCGACGTGGATCTGTTCATCACGATTAATATAATTAATCATTGTACTCGTAGCGACCATCTTCTGATTACGTGCTAAATGGTAGAAGAATGCAAAACCAGAATAGAAGAATAATCCTTCTAGTACAACATCGAATATAATCGATTTTAATAGGTTCTCGACAGTCGGGTTCTCAGTAAAGCCTTTATAACCATTTGTGATAAAGTCGTTTCGCTTCCTTAATATTGGCTCACTTCGCCAATACTCAAATACTTCATCCTGTTGCTTCTTATTTACAATACTCGAAAGTACATAACTATATGAATGATTATGAATCACTTCTTGTTGAGCAAGAATTATCATTAATGCATTTAAGCTCGAATCCGTTAAATAATCTGCCACTTTACCTGCATAATCTGTTTGTATACTGTCCAGCAGTGCGAGCAAACCTATAATTTTTAGAAATGCCTCTTTTTCTTCTTCTGATAAGTTTGCAAATTGCTTAATATCTTTAGACATATTAATTTCAAAAGGTGTCCAAAAATTAGCTAGCATCGTTTTATACTTTGGGTATGCCCATGAAAAACGCACATCATCCCAATTTAATATATTTGAACTTTGTCCATTTATAATTCCTGTTGAACGATTAGGTGCTTCTGTATCAATTAACATTCTTTTTTGAATAGTAGTCATCACAAATTGAATCCTTTCATAAAAAGATAAGAGAATATAATATCCAAAACCATTTAACTTCTAGCATTATTGGAAATTGTTCTTGAGTCGGTATATTAAATAAGAAACAGATGAACCTCCTCTTAAACTTCCTTTTGCTAGACATCAATAAACAACTTTTTTGCTGAGTGGATTAACTATGACAACTATCACAATCAATTAATTCAGCACTTGATGTTGAGCGAACATAATAAGTCGTCTTAAGACCTGATTTCCATGCATCTAAGTGCAAATCTAATAATTCCTTTGCCTTGATGTCATTTCGCACATAAAAGTTAAAAGAAATTGATTGATCAATATGATGTTGACGCTTTGCATTCTGCCTAATGCTCCAATGTTGGTCAATAAGATATGCCGTCTTGTAATACCATGTCGTTTTCGGCGAGAGATCAGGCGCTGTCACTGGAATTTTATAATCTTTCTTTTCCTCTGAATATTCTTTTCTAAAAATCGGATCAATACTTGCTGTTGAACCGGCAATAAGTGAAGTCGAAGAATTTGGAGCAACAGCCATTAAATATCCGTTGCGAATACCATTTTCTTGTACTTCTTTTCTTAATTGCTGCCATTGCAATGAATTGTACTGTTTACGTTCAAAATAAACCCCACTTGCCCACTCAGATCCTTCAAAATGAGGATATGGTCTTTTTTCCTCAGCAAGCTTGTTACTCGCCTTAATCGTTAAATAGGCAATTTCTTCATATAAATCATCACAATACTGAACTGCCTCTTCACTCTCCCACGTTATCCCTTTAAGCGCCAATAAATGTTGCCATCCAAACGTACCTAGACCAATTCCTCGATAGGCTTGATTCGTTAATTGAGCTTGTGGAACAGGAACTTGGT
Source organism: Bacillus solimangrovi (assembly GCF_001742425.1). Classification (GTDB taxonomy): domain Bacteria; phylum Bacillota; class Bacilli; order Bacillales; family Bacillaceae_N; genus Bacillus_AV; species Bacillus_AV solimangrovi. The sequence continues at coordinate 8,498 of NZ_MJEH01000016.1, read as the reverse complement.
TCAGGTCAATGACATTATCAAGCATTCTGACTTGGATAGAAATTAAACGATCTAATACACCGTCCATAATTGTACGTGCTAACGAGATTGAAGATAAGTTACATACAACGAAGTCTCCAGGTGACTTAACTGTAATTATCTTTCCATCAACAGTCTTCTCCTCTTCAATTACCGTCGGGCTCATATTCTGAGTGATTTCTGTACAAAGGTTACTGCAATATATCATGCCTTTATGCTTATTTGGATTTAAACGATTCACTACATCACGATAAAACATAAAAGGCGTACCTGTCTCAAGTTGGGAAATCATAATCGATTTCAAAATCTCAATTGCTGGTATTTTCTCTTTTGATAATAGTGGATGATCAACACATTGCCAGTAATGCTTTCGAAATGTACCGTCTCCTTGCTGCTCATCATAAAAATCTTCTAATGAAAAGCCCATTACATTTTGAACTTCATGAGGGTCAAACAAATACCAATCTCCTCTAGTTTCTACTTGCTCCATGAATAGATCAGGAATGGATACACCTGTAAATAAATCGTGTGTTCGTTGACGCTCATCCCCATTATTCAAACGTGTATCAAGGAAAGAAAAAATATCTTTATGCCACACGTCCAAGTAAACTGCAATTGCTCCTTGTCTTTGTCCCAGTTGATCGACAGAAACTGCTGTATTATTTAACTGTTTCATCCATGGGATGACGCCTCCGCTTATTCCTTTGAATCCTTTAATATCACTCCCACGACTACGGATTTTCCCTAAGTAAACGCCAAGACCTCCACCATTTTTACTTAAAGTTGCGATATCTGTATTAGAGTCATAAATGCTTCGCAAACTATCTTCGACCGTGTCAATGAAACAACTTGATAATTGTCCATAACTCTTTCCTGCATTCGCAAGCGTAGGAGTAGCAACTGTCATATAGAGATTTGATAAAGCCCAATATGCCTCTTCCACCAATTGCATTCTTTTACTTTTAGGCTCATTCATCATTAATGTCATCGCAATAATCATGAATCTCTCTTGAGGTAATTCATATACATTTCCAGTATGTGATTTAGCAAGATAACGCTCAGCCAACGTAACAATACCTATATATGTAAATAATTGATCTCGTTTAGGAACGATGAGACTTTCTAAGTAGATTAGCTCATCACTTGAATATTTCTCTAGCAATTCTGGGTTATAAATCTTCATCTCAATTAATAATTGTATAAGCTGTTCAAATGATCCATACTTTTCTTTCTTTTCATATCCTCTTGATTGAGCCGCACGTTCATATAATCTTTCAACAAATATTTGGCCTGCAACGAAACTCCATTCGGGCTCTTCACTACAAATTCTTTCTTCTGCCGATAAAATACATAACTTCGCAAACTGCTCTTGAGAGAGAGAATCCTTCAATTGAATGGATTGCATTATCTTTTCTTGAAATTCATTGAAATTCAAATTTGGAAATCTATCGGATAACGCTTCAATAAATGCATTCACTTGCTCTGCACTAACTGAAGAGGGTAACGATACATTTCGTTCATTAATAATTTTAGACATAAAAAAATCCTCCTAGATTAAAATATTACAGAGGAAGATTAGGTAATAAAAAAACCATCACTCTGTATGAGGATGGGAAAGAAACAATGGTAGATTGGCAAGCTAAAGACTTAACATGCGTGCTACTATCGTCAAATCTTCCCAGCTCCCGAAGAAGATAATACGTTATAGAACAGGCAGGTCTCCTGACTTATGCTTCACTCTACTTTAAGCCCTTCCCGTCTATATAAGACAGTGGTACAATGCTTATTTCGTCAGCATTTACAGTTGCGGGGACAGCTCTGGATTTACACCAGATTCCCTATTAAGTCTACAATCAGACACCTAATCTATCAGTTTATCACTAAATATAGTATAATTATTTTAAATTAACAACTAAATATTGTGCTCCACTTATTATACGGGTCACATCTATATTTAGCAAGTCTATTCTCTTTTATTAGTTCGTGTTCCAAAAAATAGGACAAAATTTACCTAACATCAGAACGAATTGACAAGGAAATTCAAATAATTAAAAGCTACTTCCTCGAAATTCTTGAACTACCTTTATTATTTTATCTCTAAAATTATCAATTTTCACATGGCAGAGAAATCACTTCATGAACTGGCAACCTGATCTCAACTTCTGTTCCTTTTCCCAATTCACTTCGTATAAAGATTTCCCCTTGATGGTTTTCAATAATCTTATAACTTATCATAAGACCAAGCCCTATTCCCTTCTCCTTATTTGAAAAGTATGGTTCACCAAGTTTAAGCAAACGCTCTTTTGAAATTCCTATTCCTTCATCTTTGACAAAAACAGATATGAATTTTTCATCTTTATTAATGGTTTGAATAACCACTTGCCCACTACCGTACATTGCTTCTATTGCGTTTTTAATCACATTTATGAATACTTGTTTTAATTGAACGACCTCACAAGTAACACATGAATGTTTCGCTTCAAATGATTGTTTTATCTGAACGTGGTGGTGTGCAGCAACTGGAACCATTAAAGTAAAAACCTCTTCTATAACCGTATGTAAGTCTGCTTCATTGAATTTTAATTCTTGATGAGGTTTTGCTAGAACGAGAAGTTCATTCATACTCTTCTCTATATTACGCAATTCAGAAAGAATGACTTCTGTATATCTTACTCCATCGTTATCCTTCATAAGCTGAATAAATCCTTTAATAGCAGTAACAGGGTTTCTGATTTCATGGGCAATACTTGCTGACAACTCACCTACTAATCCTAGTTTATCCCATTTTCTTAACAACAAATCTTTCTCTTTTATTTCCGTAACATCTTCATAGATACTAATTGTTCGATCAATACCATCTACATCTTTGAAAGCAGGATAACGTCTCCACCTAATCCAACGTATTCCCATATCCTTATGATAAAACCGATGTTCTACCTCAGCGTATGTCTTAATATCTGTTTTACCAAAATTAATAACAAGCGCTCGGTCATCTGGATGAGTTGCCTGTATATAGTTTTCCATTGGATATTCCAGTAGAGCTTTTCTTGAAATTCCCCAAACTTTCTCAAATGCTGCGCTTAAGTAGAAAATTTTAGAATAATCAGAACGATGAATAACAAAAACTTCTTTTGTATTCTCGGTAATTTGATTGATATATTCTTCGCTTTTTTTAAATTTTTCAAGCATTTTATACTGCTCATCAATATTTCGAATATATACAACCATGCCTTCTGTAAAAGGAAATGTTCTAATTTCCACATATTTCTCTAGTACGTCATAGAAAATTTGGAAGCGTACAGATTCTCCATCCTCCATTGATTTCCGATACTCTGATTCACATACTGTACCTAATACAGATGGAAATACTTCCCACACATTATTATCGAGCAATTCCTCTCTATCTACTCCCCAAATTTCTTCTAAACGGTGATTCACATAAATAAAATTCCAATTTTTATCTACTGCAAAGAAACCATCTACGATACTTTCAACAATTTCTCCTAATCGAAAATCTGTTTGCTTGAATAATTTTGATTGCTCATTTAATTTTTGTTCAATTGCCTTTTGTTCTGTTATATCTCTTGTTGTGACAATAAATGCTTCTACTTGTCCTGAGTTATCACAAATAGTGGATATAGTTAGGTTAATGAAAATAACAGAACCATTACTTTTCTTTCTTCTAGTTGAATAATTTATTAATTCATCACCATGCATTACATTTTTAATTAATCCTTTGAAGCCTCCTACCTTCTCTTCAGACTCAAGGGATATTTCCTTACCAACGACTTCTTGTGCCATCCATCCATATACCTTTTCAAACTCTTCATTCACTTTAATAACTTTACCATCTATCCCCAAAATCTCAGTTGCATCCTTATTATGAATCAATAGTTCTCCATACTTATCTGATATCGACGGAACTTCTTTTACAATTGCATAGATTAACTTATCCTTATTATCGTACTCAATTGTCCATACAACCCTTTTCTCAGTTGCATTCACCCCATACAAATTCGTTTCAAAAGTAATAGTATCTGTCGTGTGTTTGACTGTCTCGACTTGTTTATAAAGTACATCTCTCCATTTACTATTAAACAAATTATCTATTACTTGGGTAGGCGGGATTACATTCACAAACCGAAACAAATCTTCTGCTACTTCGTTAGCAAATTGTATATGGCAATGTGAATCAAAAATAAAAAATGCGTGATCCGAGAGATTAAGGAGTCTTTTCATATTTTTATCAACAAGGGACTTGGCGTTTGAGTTTATTTCCAAAGAACGTCCTCCCTTCAATTAGTATTTCATTTATATAACTTTTCCAGTTACAATAGTTGACTGAGGTTATTACATTTTTACTACGCTTTCATTTATCGTATTTTTTTATAGATGAAAATGATGTTACACGAGTTAATACATACTAGTTAATTATTCGATCTCATGTTGTTTTTTAAGTCACTAGAAAAGTACACATGCATTTACACGTGACAATAGTCCTTCTTTTATTATACTATTCTTACACTATAAATTTACATAATTCTCTAATAAATTCTAATTATTTGTGTTATTAATAAAAAAACTCAATCTTTTTAAAAAAATAAAAGATTGAGCATACTCACATAATTAATTTATAGATTATTAATAGTAAATCTTTCTACTCATAATAGATTGAATTTATGATATACCACAAGAAAGCGTTCCATTTTTCTGGAAATATTTCTGATGATATTCTTCAGCTTCATAGAACTCTTTAGCTGGGGTTATTTCAGTAACAATTGAATTCTTTAATTTTCCACTTTGATCTAGTTTCTCTTTTTTTGCTTTTGCTGCTTCGAGTTGTTTTACATTTTGAAAAAATATAACTGAACGATATTGTGAGCCAATATCTATTCCCTGTCTATTTTTTGTTGTCGGGTCATGGCAATCAAAGAAAACATCTAACAATTCATCATAAGAAACTTTCCAAGGGTCAAATAATACCTCTACAACCTCAGCATGACTCGTATCTCCTGCTTTCACTTGCTCATAAGTTGGATTAGCAAGTGTTCCTCCTGAATATCCAACTCTCGTTGCTTCTACACCACGAACTTTTTCAAAAAATGCTTCTACTCCCCAAAAACATCCTGCACCAAATACTGCTTTTTCCATTAATCTCGCTCCTTTTTAGAGCGATAAGACTTCTTCTTATACAAAAAACCTCTCTTTAAGCAAGAGAGGTTTCGTATTTCCATACGTCCTCTCATCTATCAAGGTTTAACACCTCGCAGGAATTAGCACCGTTCAAACTTAGTTTGATGGTTGCCGGGCATCATAGGGCCAGTCCCTCTGCCACTCTGGATAAGAAGTTTATCGCTATTAATTTTTTAAATGATTAATCGAATTATACATGCTTTTCACTTGTAATGCAAGAGAAAACGATTCTTTCTCTATTATCAATTATAGACATAATCATTTGACATATGATCTATGAATAACGCCATCTAAAATACCGTTTACTTCATTTAATTCATTAATAAGATAGTTTGCCCCTTCTAATTCAGTCTCATTACCGAAACCAAATGTACAACCAATTGATAATAAATCATTATTGGTAGCTGCTTCAATATCAGAAGCTCTATCTCCTATTACCACACCTGATTTTATCCCATATTCTTTTAGCAGTAGTTGAACTAAATCTACTTTAGAATTTGTTATGCTCCGCTGAATACTATAAACATCCTTTAAATATTTCTCCAATTGAAAATAATCGACAATTTCTTTTAAGTATGCCTCTAAACCATTACTTGCTATAAAAACAGGAATGTTCTTTGCTTTCAATGACTTAAGAAGTTCAACTGCACCGGGATACAATTCTCCATTTCCACTTCTAATTTCTTCTATAATAAATGATAAAAATAGTGTATCAGCTTTTTTATGAATAGCCTGTGCTTTTCCAGCTAACAATGTCTCCCAAACAACAGGAAGGGGAACTCCCATAATTTCCTTATACATTTCCAGTGGTGTTGCTTCATTCCACTCTCCCTCTTTACGCAACAGCTCAAACGTTTTTTCTAAACTTGCTTCTAACACTTTATTCGTTTGAAATAATGTTCCATCTATATCAAAAATTGCTACAAATTTTCTATCAGCCACTTAATTCACCTACAAATCAATTATTTTCTCCGAAATGACTATCAGAGGGCATTTAATTTCATTTTCCACTTGTAATATTTCTAATAATTACATTATTGCTCAAACTTATATAAAATGTAAGCTATCATACTGTATTTATAATCATATCTACATTATACTCATGATAAGGAAGGTGACAAAAGATGACTCAATTAATAAAAACAGTAGACGAATTTAACGAAATGATTGCTAGTGAAACACCTATAGTAATGAAATTCACTGCAGATTGGTGCCCAGACTGTAAAAGATTAGATATGTTTATTCATGAAGTATTTGAACAATTAAGCGAAGTACCATTTTTTGAGATTGATAAAGATAAATTTCCGGACTTAACTGAGAAATATAGTGTGATGGGAATACCTAGCTTATTAATTTTTAAAAACAACGAAAAGATTGCACATCTGCACAGTGCAAATGCAAAAACACCTGAAGAAGTAACCGAATTCCTTTCACCATACTTCGCAAAATAACGTGAAACTTCAATTAGTGAGAGGTTTTCTTCATCCCATATTGAAGGTTAGTTGAACCAATTAGGTAATCACTTAAGTTTGCTCTTTCACTTATACTTTGTCGACTTTTTTAAGTTTTGAAGTGGAAGTCTTAGCGGCAATTAACACGTGATAAAACATGCCCTCACACTACCGTAATTATATGTGAGGGCATTTCTTTTTTTAAATGAGGTAAGGCTTCAAAAAAGCTTAACTCCAATCAGTAGAAATATCCCTTCACTCTCTGCTAATGGATAATTAAACATATATGGCTTAACTACGCTTGCTCTCTTTAAATTGCTTAAATGAGACCCATAACATAATTTTACATACATTAAGCTTAACATGTTTTCTATTTTTAACGATTTCCTCTGAATACAACCTTTTTAAAATTGACCTACTTAATTGACATTTATTACATTTATACATTATTATACGTTTAATCATTTAAACATTAATTCTGTACTGGAGGATTAGATAATGAAAAGAACAGCTTTAATCACCGGTGCTACTAGTGGATTAGGATATGAATTCGTAAAATTATTTGCAAAAGATGAATTCGACCTCGTTTTAGTAGCAAGAAACGAAAAAAAAATGGAAGAAATTAAACAATCTCTACCAAATAATAAAGTAACGATTATTAAGAAGGATCTTAGCTTACCAAACGCAGCTAAAGAAGTATTTGAATCAATTCAACGAGAAGAAATTCAAATCGACATTCTTATCAATAATGCAGGGTTTGGACTTCTCGGTTCTTTCGAAGACTTAGATATCCATCAACAAACAGAAATGATTAATTTAAATATTACCGCTTTAACTGAGCTAACACACTATTTCCTACCTCAACTTAAAAAAAGCAACTCAGCTAAAATTCTTAATGTTGCTAGTACAGCAGCATTTCAACCTGGACCATCAATGGCAGTCTATTTTGCGACAAAAGCATATGTCCTTTCATTTTCAGAAGCTATTGCAGAAGAAGTAAAAGAACATAATATAACTGTCACAACACTCTGCCCTGGTCCTACAAACACAAATTTTGGTGCGGTTGCAAATAGTTCAAATGCAAAAATGTTCGATCAGGCAATGACAGCTGAAGCAGTTGCAACACAAGGCTACAATGCCTTATTTGGTGGTAAAGGAGTCACAATCACAGGATTTGTCAACAAAATGGGTGTATTAGGGGCAAAATTCGTTCCTCGTAGATTAGCAATGAAAATTGCAAAGAATGTTATGAAGGAAAACTGATACAACCTAAAAATGAAAAACTACCCAAAAAAGATTAAACGATTTTAGCTGTAATAATATATAACTTATTAATGTTTGATGTATCTTCATATTTTAATTCCTTAAAGCAAGAAAATTGAAAACACATGAGCCAAACTAGTTATTGATAACGAATATCATTCATATACTGAGCTAGTACTTTTCTATTTCAAATCTAGAAAACCATGCTCACTCATCCCAAACAAGAATAGTCTTCTGAGGTTTTGGATACTCGATTCCAAACATGCTCATTTTTAGTAGTTAAAACCTCCCATGAAAAAATCATGGGAGGTTTTATACGATTCCAACTATTCACTTAACAATTCTACACCATCAATTATGTTATGCTGATGACTCATTGATGCTTCTATAATAGCTTGATATACCCAATGTAACATGTTTAATAAATTCAAGCCCGCTTCTTCATCATCAACCAATAATACTTTGATCATACTAACTGCACCTCACTCTTACATAAGCATACGATCGTAGATAGTCTTCTATACTATTTTTTTCGTTCTATAATAGAAAAGGAAACAGAGGTATACTTATTTT
>NZ_MJEH01000015.1 GCF_001742425.1 Bacillus solimangrovi | reverse complement strand
AGCCAGGATCAAACTCTCCGATAAAAGATTGTTTGAAACTTGCTCGCACAATGTGTTCATTTCGTTCAGTTTTCAAAGAGCATTTAATGTCGCTTTAACATATTAACATCGAGCAATATGCTTGTCAACATTTTTTGTTTGTTTATTAAGTCGCTTATGTTTCTGACGACGTTTATTAATATAACAAGATTATCATATCACGTCAACATATTTTTATACTTTTTTTATATTTTTAAAAAGCTATATATTTCATTCATAACAAACAACAATTAAACACTTCACTCCATTTAAACATATCCTATTCCAACCTGCTATTCATTACTTAATAGGAACAATGAACATTTTCAAATGAAACGAAAAGAGAACACTTTCTTTAGAGAATAACTCATATCTTGTCCAAACACTCATATAAATATAGCAGTGAAAAGGAGGTGTTTGGGTTGAAATTTTTTGTTGTCGTTAACGGAAAAAAATTAAAACGATCAGCTATCTTATTAATGACTGCATTATTCACTGCAACCATATTATATATGAGTAATCTTCAAATTGCAGTATTTTCAACAGAAGATGGACCAAAGGCATTTTACAAAGGGGATGAAGAAAGTAAACATGTCTCATTAACATTTAATTTAAACTGGGGAGACGAAAAAGCTATACCATTATTAGATGTATTAAAATCATCCGGCGTGAAAAATACTACTTTCTTTATTTCTGGAAGTTGGGCAGAACGACATCCTGAAATTGTCCAACGAATCATTGATGATGGACATGAAATTGGTTCTCTTGGGTATGATTATCAAAATTATACTGATCTAGATGAAAAAAAAATAAATAGGGACTTAGCGTTAGCAAAAGAGGCTTTTAATAAATTAAAAATAAAAGATATTGAATTAATGCGTACACCTACTGGGAAAATTAGTAAAGAAGTCATTGAAGTTGCTGAAAGGCACGGGTACACACTCGTCCATTGGAGTGTTGATTCGAAGGATTATATGAATCCAGGTGTTGAACAGATTGTTAATCGTGTTCTAGTAGATATGAAGGGTGGCGATATTATCCTTCTTCATGCTTCTGATTCAGCTAAACAAACAATAAAAGTAATGCCGTTAATTATTAAAGGAATGAAACAAAACGGCTATACCAATATACCTGTGTCTGAGTTAATTGCGAATGCAAAAGCATCAAGCAAAGAAGTTCAATAGCCACCATATTAGTTTTATTTCTTAGCTCCAGTTAAACGATGTAAGATCAATAACTGCCATGCATTACAAATTAATAACGGAAAGACCATCAACCATAACCAATCAAGCTCGTTTACCCTTAACGCTGGGAACCATTCGATTATCGTTACGACAAAGATGAAGAAGACCGCCGGGATGAATGCATCTCGGTTTGTTTCCTTCATTTTTTTGTAAGCCACTGCTACCGCAAACGCCAATATGAGTATTGCAGGAAGCAAATATTGAACGATCGTCTCACCTGGTTTTAAAAAAGTTTTATATCGGAAATATACTAAATCAAAGAACACAAAAACAATTAGTACTATTTGTGCTTTATTCCACAACGAAACTGATTTGAAGATTCCTAACCCAAATCTATGTATCGTTAAATAAGCGAAAAAGCCCATCTGACTAATTAAACTAAAGATAAAACCGACTCCTAAAAACCAAATTGATGCTCCAAGTATTTCTCCTACGTGAAGTGAGCTAAATACCTCTGCATATTCGTCCCACTTTACCATAAAGCCTGTAATAACTGAGCTTACTCCTCCAAACATAAGAGTTGTAAAAAATAAATATACCCATTTACGACTATTCAAGAACTCTTCCTCCAAACAAAGGTGAATTTCTCCTATATGATTGTATCAACCGCTTTCGTAAATTGCTACCTATACTTTTTATAAAGGTGTGTATATTTTTGACGTAGCATTTCATATTAAGAAATAAGAAAATATGTTTTGGAAGGAGCCAGTTTGAATGAAAAAAGCTCTATCGCTCCTCATACTATTCTTATTTCTCCTCTCAGGTTGTGCAGGAAATGGAGCACAAGGTAGTAGCCAACCGGACTACGATGCTACAAAAAAAATGGTGGTCGACATCTTAAAAACAGATGAAGGTAAACAAGCCATACAAGAAATCATGAAGGATGACAAAATTAAAGAGTCCTTAATCATGGATCAACAAACTGTTCAAGAATCGATAACAAAGACATTAACTTCAAAAGAGGCGAAAGACTTTTGGAAAAAGCAATTTGAAGACCCTAAGTTTAGCGAAGCTTTTGCTAATAGTATCAAAAAAGAGCAAGAACAATTAATGAAAGACTTAATGAAAGACCCAGAATACCAAAGGAAAATAATGGATATTCTACAAAACCCAGAGATGCAACAACAATACCTTAAGCTCTTATCTACTCCTGATTATCGAGAAGAAATGCAGAAAATCTTAACAGAAACAATTGAAAACCCACTTTTCAAAGTTAAAATGCAAGAAATGCTCATTAAAGGTGCAGAAGAGCTTCAAAAGGGCGAGGATAAATCTAAGGATTCTTCTGATGAAGGTCAAGACTCTAGTGAAGAAGATGGAGGAGGAAGTAAAGGCTCTGACACATAGGTTGCACATTTATTGAAATTTCTGGTAGAGTAATGCTCCCGTCTTTTACTTGAACTCCATATTTCGCTTCACGATTTTATATTAACGTTTATACAACAGTTAACAAGTGGTCATAGAGAAGACTCAAAACTTTCTCCTACTTAGGAGTAGTTACCTCTTAACGTTATATTTTGTTCGTTTTTAACAAATCCCCGCTCCTTATAAGAAAAAGAGCGGGGATGTTATTAAGCTAGTTCAGCAACCCTTCTAGCAATCGTCATATATATTTTTCCTATTTGTTCATCTTCGCCATAAACTGATGGCGCAAAGTCATCTTCATCTATTTGAGGCTGACCAAGCGGAAGATTACCAATCACCTCAGTACGTAACTCTTCAGCGAGCTTTTCTCCTCCACCTTTTCCAAAGACAAATTCTTTTTCTCCTGTTAACTTACTTTCAAAATATGCCATGTTTTCTATGACACCTAGAATTTCATGGTCTGTCTTCAATGCCATTGCACCAGCACGAGCTGCTACAAATGCTGCTGTAGCATGAGGTGTTGTTACGATGATCTCTTTACAGGAAGGTAACATTGTATGCACGTCTAATGCAACATCCCCAGTTCCAGGAGGTAGATCTAGGAGTAAGTAATCTAATTCTCCCCACTCAACTTCATCAAAAAAGTTATTAAGCATTTTCCCTAACATTGGTCCTCTCCATATTATTGGAGAATTGTCTTCGACAAAGAAACCCATTGAGATTACTTTAACACCGAATCGTTCAACTGGTATAATCTTTTCCCCACGTACTTTCGGTCTTTCTGTTATACCCATCATATCTGGCACACTAAATCCATATATATCTGCATCAACAATGCCGACTTTTTTTCCTAAACGAGCTAATGAAACTGCTAGGTTGACTGATACAGTTGATTTCCCCACTCCACCTTTTCCACTAGCTACAGCTACAAATGTCGTTTTATTAGAATTCAAAATTGAATGTCCGCCACCTACAGTTCCTTGAGGTTGCAAATTAGCAATCACGTCTTCAGGAAGCTCTGCAAATCGAAGCCCAACTGATTCCGCTCCTGCACTTTTCAAACGTTGAACAACTTCTTGCTGTACTTGCATTTGTTCAGCTGTTCCAGTTTTTGCAAGAAGAATTTTAACGCTTACATGAGCTTTTTCTTCTTTAATTTTCACTTCTTGAATAGCATCTAATTCTGTTAGAGATTTATGTAAAAATGGTTCTTGCATGTTACCGAGAACTTCATAAACTTGCTCCATTGTTAACATATTACTTCCACCGCCTTGTATGTGTAAATAATTCCGAAATTTCATTCATTAGTATAGCACACATGAAACTTACACAAAAGAATTGTATCTCATACAACGTTCCCATATAGGTTCATTACATTCAAACACTCATTTAATACATTTTCCACTTCAACTATTGGTGAATAATTAAGCAGTAAATTACCACAATATATTTTGAATATAAGGTTAGCCAATGTATTTTTTTACGTGAACATCTAGATTGTTTCAAGTATTGAAGTAGAAACGTAACAGCAATTAACAATAAATTAACCACCGATCTAATCAATCGGCGGTTGTTCTGGCTCTTTCTCCCCTGTGTAGTAACGTAGAACCCCTTGATAAATTGCTGCTGCCATCTTCTCCTGATATGCATCTTGCCTCAATAATTCACGCTCATGTGGGTTTGACAAGAAACCTATCTCCACTAGAGCACCAGGTATTTTTGCATGTTTCATTAAATACACATGCTGAATAGCTTTTGCATAGCGATTCGTATTTTCTAAATTACGACGTATTTCATATTGAATAAATTTCGATAGTCTTTCACTTTCTTCTAAATGAGGATAATAAAACGTTTGTGCACCATGCCATTGTGGTGATGGTATGGCGTTCAAATGAATCGATAGAAACAAGTCGTTTCCTTTATCGTTTACGATTTCAACACGTTTTTTCAAGTCTTCCCGCTTCCGATTACTATAACCCTTTGTTCCTTTTTGTGCTAAGTCTATATCCTTCTCACGAGTAAGATAGACAAGGGCCCCCGCTTCCTGCAAATAATCTCGCAAATAAAGTGTTACATTTAATGCAATGTCCTTTTCTAATAAATCCTCATCACCAATTGCCCCACTATCAGCTCCGCCATGACCAGCATCTAATACGATCACTTTTCCAGATAAGGGTAAGTTCCATGTATTCCAAACATTCTCTGTAGACCACAAACTTAATACGAGAACTATTAGTCCACATAGACCAATACCAGTGAATGTTATGATCCATTTCCTTTTCATATCGTCCCCTCCGCTATCGTCTCTACAACACTATATGGGACAAGAACGCAAATTATGAAAAGCTATTGAATTTTATTATACGTGACATTTACTCAATTGGACTTATATTTCAAAAGGGTTTGACTTAGCGTTTGATTATCTAATCAATTTAACTCTGATTACAGATTAAGTGCATGATTTACTAATGATGAAGGCGAAGGCGATATTTCCTCACACCTTGTGAAAAACCTTCCTCCCACCATGAATACATAAAGTTCTCACATGCAATATAGAGTGATTCTTGCGCTAATTCATTTCCAGTAGTCGCCAAGTACCAATAGCTAACATAGTCATATAAATTGCTCGTCAGCTCTCTTTCAGTAGCATTTGAACGTTTACGTACTTTCTCAATTGATTCACCATAATAACCAAACCGACTCATTTCAGCTCCTAATAAATAAGCTTCTATCGCAAATTCAACAGTGGTATCTTCGATAGCCGTTTGGTAAACATGTTTAGAAAGAAAAAATGGAGCGAAATAGTGCTTAGTTTGCTCACATAACTCTTTTAAGGATAATTCTCTAAGCAATTTTCGTTCAAAATTAATTGAGCGCTTTTTTCGATGACTGTCCAATGATGTGATAGGTTCCATAATCATTCACGCCTTTTTTTACTTAGTTTTTCTCACATCTTGAAGAATTCATGCAAAAAACCATTATCTTTTCAAGTTATGTTTAAATAAAAAGTCTATTAGGATGGGACTGTTATTTCATTGTTAGTGGTGGTTAAGATAGGAATAGAAAATATATAGAGGTTTCTTACTAATGGTTATTGATTTGAGGTTAGGATTATTCTGATTCTGTAAAAGTATGATATTGTTCTCACACACTTTTTATTAATAAAGAAAACACCCCAGCTGAATATAGCTGGAGTGTAGATAGATATATTAACGTTTTGAGAACTGAGGTGCACGACGAGCGCCTTTAAGACCGTATTTCTTACGTTCTTTCATACGAGCGTCACGAGTTAAGAATCCAGCACGCTTAAGTGTTGTGCGGTATTCTGGATCAGCTTCAAGTAATGCACGTGCAATACCGTGACGGATAGCTCCTGCTTGACCAGTATATCCACCACCGTTTACATTTACATGTACATCATAGCTTCCTTCAGTTTCTGTAGCTGCAAGTGGTTGTTTAAGAATAACACGTAAAGTTTCTAGTGGAAAGAACTCTTCTGCGTCACGTCCATTAACAACAACGCGGCCTTCACCAGGAACTAGACGTACACGTGCAACTGATTTCTTACGACGTCCTGTACCGTAATATTGTACCTGTGCCAAAGTAAACCCTCCTTTTAATTATCCGCGAAGTTCGTAAACTTCTGGTTTTTGTGCTTGATGTTGATGTTCACTACCACGGTAAACATGCAACTTCTTAGCCATTTGACGTCCAAGTGAACCCTTTGGAAGCATACCTTTGATTGCAATCTCTAGCATCTTCTCAGGATAGTTTGTACGCATTTCGTTAGCAGTACGTACTTTAAGACCGCCAGGATGATTAGAATGACGGTAGTACATTTTATCACTTAGTTTTTTACCTGTAAGTTCAATTTTCTCTGCATTTACAATAATCACATGGTCACCAGTGTCAACATGTGGTGTATAAGTCGGTTTATGTTTACCGCGAAGGATTGAAGCAACTTCTGTTGAAAGACGGCCCAATGTTTTGCCTTCTGCGTCAACTACAAACCACTTACGTTCAACTTCACTTTGCTTAGCCATGAAAGTCGTACGCATTGTTTTCCCTCCTAATAATTCGATCAATTCTTTAGATTTCTGAAAGTCTATTATCAACACGATTAATTCCGGGGCTAATCGCGGATTCAGAAACAGTACCAAGGGATATAATATAACATTTTTGATGTCAATGTCAAGAAAATGTTACGCCTGGTTTAGTTGTTATAGGAAACTTCCCAAAGATAAAGCCCATTCCCCGGTGCAGTAACCCCAGTATGCTCTCGATTTCGCTCATTTAAAAGTTCTAACATTTGGGAAGGTGATATTTTGCCCTCACCAACCTGTAATAAGGTACCTACGAGGATTCTCACCATATTATAGAGAAAACCATTTCCAACGAATCGAAATATCAACACATCGTCTTCTTGTATACATTCTATTTTATATATCGTTCTGACCTTATCTTCAACTTCACTTCTCGCTGAGCAAAAGGAGGTAAAATCGTGTGTACCGATGAAATCTTTTGCTGCTTCTTCAATATCCGACATATTTAATGAACGTGGAAAATGGTACATATAATTTCGATTAAAAACATCCCTTTTTTTACTTAAATTCACAAAATAGCGATATTCCTTCTTCTTAGTACCGAATCTGGCATGAAAATAATTTGAGACATATTCAGTTTCATTCACTACAATGTCATCTGGTAGATTCGCATTAAGAGCTAATGTCCATTTATGAACGGGTATCGAAAGTGGCGTATCAAAATGAATCACTTGGCCACGAGCATGTACTCCCGTATCTGTCCTACCTGAAGCAACTACCTTAATAGCTTGCCCTTTATGAATACGACTTAACGCATGCTCTAATTCTTGCTGTACTGTTCGTTTATCAGGTTGTACTTGATAGCCATTAAAACTAGTGCCATCATATGAAATCGTGCATTTGATTCTTTGTAAATCATTCATATCAATCATCCTCTTAGAAGAAAGAGCACAACAACGAGCAATAATAATATAATAAATGCTAACGTATCCTTTGTACTCCATGACAGCTCTCTTAATTTTGTCCGACCTGCATCACCACGATATCCACGAGCTTCCATAGCTAACGCCAAATCTTCTGCGCGTCGAAAGGCACTAATAAATAACGGAACAAGCATCGGTACAATGGCTTTAATTCGATCTTTTAACGGACCACTGCTGAAATCAATACCTCTAGCTGTCTGAGCCTTCATGATTTTTTCTGTTTCCTGCATTAAAGTCGGGATAAACCTTAATGAAATTGACATCATTAGCGCTAACTCGTGAGCAGGCACACCAATACGTTTGAATGGACCTAATAAGTTCTCCATTCCATCAGTGATTTCAATAGGAGTTGTCGTTAGAGTTAACAATGTTGTAATCATAATTAAAAATAATAACCTGCATGAGATAAATATCCCCTGTTGAACCCCACCTTCATATATTTCAAGCCATCCGAAATCAACAAGAAGTTCTCCTTCTTTAGTCATAAACAGATGCAGAATGACTGTAAAAAGAATAATCCAAAGAATTGGTTTCAATCCACGAAATAAAAATGAGAAAGGAATATGAGATATAATTACAACAGTAACTGTGAATATGCCAAGTACAGTGTAAGAAATTGCATTATTTGCAAGAAAAACGATAAAAACGAAGAAGAAAATGGACAATAGCTTGGAACGTGGGTCCATTCGATGAATAATCGATGTGCCAGGTACATACTGACCAATGATAAAATTGTTCATCATCGTTGGTCACCTCCAAGCATAAGGCTTTTTATTTGTTGGGAAATTTCTTTAGGTGTAAAAAGATTATAATCTAGACGTGTGTTAAATACCTTTTCCAACTGTTGGAGGAATACAACTGACTCTGGTACATCTAAACCAATTTCTCTTAACTGCTCAGCTTCAGAAAATACTTCTCTCGGTGTACCTTCCATATATAACGTTGCTTGATCCATAACAAAAATATGTTCAGCATATTTAGCTGCATCATTCATATTATGTGTTACAAGAATAATGGTAAGCCCTTTTTGTTCATGTAATTGTTGAAAGAGAGCCATCATTTCCTTACGACCCTTTGGATCAAGACCTGCTGTTGGTTCATCTAATACAAGGACATCCGGCTCCATTGCAAGAACACCTGCAATTGCAACACGACGCATTTGCCCCCCACTTAAATCAAATGGAGAACGCGTTAACAGCTCCTCAGGTAGTCCTACAGCATTCAATGACTCTTTAGCTATTATTTTCGCATCTTCTTCAGACACCCCATAATTTATAGGTGCAAAACATATATCCTTTTCCACAGTTTCTTCAAACAACTGATGTTCAGGATATTGAAAGACCATACCAACTTTCTTTCGTAACGCTTTCAAATCTTTCGCTTTTTTATTAGAAGAGATAACAAATTCTCCAGCCTCAACCTTTCCCTTCGTTGGTTTTAATAAGGCATTTAAATGTTGTACTAACGTAGACTTACCAGATCCAGTGTGACCGATTACTGCATAGTATGCATTTTCAGGAATTGCTAAATTAATGTCATATAGGGCAGTTCTCTCAAAGGGAGTATGAATTTGATAACGATGCTCTACATCTTTGAATACAATTTCCATAGTCTATCCACCATTTCCCCATGGGTAAGGTATACACCGTCAACGTCTATACCACATTTCTCTAATTCACGACTCAATTGAATCGTAAATGGTAAATCAAGGCCAATTTCAGTTAGTTCATCAGCTTGTTCAAAGAGTTCATGTGGTGTTCCTTCTTTGTATACTTTCCCTTGATTCATTACAATCACACGATCAGCTTCAATAATTTCTTCAAGCTCATGTGTAATTGATATGACCGTCATTTCAGTTTTACGTTGTAAGTCCCTAACTGTCTCAACAACCTCTTTTCTACCTGATGGATCTAACATAGAAGTTGATTCATCAAGGATCATAAGCGAAGGTTGTAAAGCAATTATTCCAGCTATCGCAACGCGTTGTTTTTGTCCACCAGATAGATGGTGCGGCTCTTGATTCAGAAAATCCGTCATCTTCACATCTTGAAGAGCATGTTCGATTCGCTTAACCATTTCTTCACGCGGAATACCGATGTTTTCCAACCCAAAAGCCACATCATCTCTTACTGTAGCCCCGACAAACTGATTATCAGGGTTCTGGAACACCATACCGACACGTTTACGTACTTCCCATACCGTATCTTCATTAACTTCTATATCATCATCTAACACAACATTACCTTGTTCAGGTATTAATAGACCGTTTAAAAGTTTTGCTAAAGTAGATTTCCCTGAACCATTATGACCCACTACTGCAGTCCATTCTCCACGTTTTAAAGATAAGTTCACATCTTCTAATGCCCATTTCTCAGCGTTTGGGTATTTATAATATAAATTGTTCACAGATAATAACTTGTCCAATTCGTTTTATCCCCTTCCACTCGGAGTGATTTCGACAATTTCCTCGGAAATATGTCTCATATCCTCAGGAAAGTTTATTTTTAGAATTACAAATGATGATTCTGATTAGAGCTACTTCAGTATTACGAATAATCGTTTAGGATGAAAAGATGTTAATAATCAAAGTGAAGTCTCATTTACTGAGAATGACAGAGTCTTAAACGAGTAATTACTATCTTTCAATTTACAGAGCTCATCATACATAATTCGTGTCTATTTGCATAGAACTAATTATCACGCAATAAAAAATATTCTGATTAGAAAAATACGACTTGTCACTAGATTAGTGAAAGTCGATATTTTTCTAAACAAAAAAAGGGCCTAGAATCAGATTCATAATGATTCTGTCCCGCCCTTTTAAGTTTGTGTTATATAATTACACAAGTTCGATGATTACCATTGGTGCACCATCACCGCGGCGAGGACCTACTTTCATAATACGAGTGTATCCGCCTTGACGGTCTGCATAACGAGGTGCGATATCGCCGAATAGTTTTTGAAGAACTTTCTCACCAGTTTCTTCATTTGCTACTTCATTGCGAATAAATTGTGAAGCTTGACGACGAGCGTGTAAATCACCACGTTTTCCGAAAGTGATCATTTTTTCTGCTACTGAACGCAATTCTTTAGCTCTTGCTTCTGTTGTTTCAATACGCTCATTGATAAACAGGTCAGCAGTAAGATCACGAAGAAGTGCTTTACGTTGTGCAGATTTACGTCCTAATTTTCCATATGCCATGAGAGGTTCCCTCCTTTGTTGAATGTTAGCTTTCAAATATCTATATCGTTCTAATGAGTGACTATTCTTCCTTACGTAAACCTAAACCAAGATCTACCAACTTGTTCTTCACTTCCTCAAGTGATTTACGACCCAAGTTACGGACTTTCATCATATCATCTTCTGACTTGTTAGCAAGCTCTTGAACAGTGTTAATTCCAGCACGCTTCAAGCAATTATAAGAACGAACCGATAAATCAAGCTCTTCAATTGTCATTTCAAGTACTTTTTCTTTTTGGTCTTCTTCTTTCTCAACCATGATTTCAGCTTTTTGAGCTTCATCTGTGAGACCAACAAAGATATTCAAGTGTTCAGTTAGAATTTTAGCTCCAAGTGACACTGCTTCTTCTGGTCGAATACTACCGTCTGTCCAAACATCAAGGGTTAACTTATCGTAGTTTGTAACTTGACCTACACGAGTATTCTCGACTTGATACGTAACTCGAGTGACTGGCGTGTAAATAGAATCAATCGGAACTACTCCGATTGGTTGGTCATCACTTTTGTTAGCATCTGCTGGATTGTAACCACGTCCACGCTTAGCAGTCAAACGCATGCGGAAGTTAGCACCTTTATCTAAAGTGGCAATAACCAAATCTGGATTAAGGATTTCTACATCACTATCATGCGTAATATCAGCAGCTGTTACAACACCTTCTCCTTGAATGTCGATTTCAAGAGTCTTCTCTTCGTCAGAGTAGATCTTTAAAGCCAACTTCTTCAGATTCAGGATAATAGTCGTTACATCTTCTACAACTCCATCAACTGTAGAGAACTCATGTTGAACGCCGTCTATCTTAACAGATGTTACAGCAGCACCTGGGAGTGAGGATAGTAGAATACGACGTAAGGAGTTTCCTAATGTTGTTCCATATCCACGCTCAAGCGGTTCGACGACAAATTTTCCAAATGTGGCATCATCGCTGATTTCAACCGTTTCGATTTTCGGTTTTTCAATTTCAATCATTCAATAAACCCTCCTTCAAAACGTCGAAACCCCGGTCAGCGCGGGCTACGCTAACCGAAATTCCCCAATAGCAGTTCCCAACTGTGCACAACAATTCAGTTTTTCACGGAACTTGCAAATACTCTATCATATCCCATTATAGACAGGGATCTGAATTCTATACGCGTTTATTATACACGACGACGTTTTGGTGGGCGGCAACCGTTATGTGGAACTGGTGTAACATCTACAATCGCTGTAACTTCAAGACCAGCTGATTGAAGTGCACGGATTGCAGCTTCACGACCTGCACCAGGACCTTTAACAGTAACTTCAAGAGATTTCATTCCATGTTCCATAGCTGTCTTTGCAGCAGCTTCTGCAGCCATTTGAGCAGCAAATGGAGTAGACTTACGAGAACCTCTGAAACCGAGTGCACCAGCACTAGACCAAGATACAGCGTTACCGTGTACATCAGTGATCATTACGATTGTATTGTTAAATGTTGAGCGGATATGCGCAATACCAGTCTCAATATTCTTTTTCACACGACGTTTACGTGTATTAGTTTTCTTGCGAGCCATTGTACGTTAACCTCCTTTTTAACAATTATTTCTTCTTGTTTGCTACTGTACGACGAGGACCTTTACGCGTACGAGCATTGTTCTTAGAGTTCTGTCCACGTACAGGTAGTCCGCGACGATGGCGAATGCCACGATAAGAACCAATCTCAATAAGACGTTTGATGTTTAATGAGATTTCACGACGAAGGTCACCCTCTACTTTATATGCATCAACGATATCACGGATTTTATTAAGTTCATCTTCAGTAAGATCGCGTACACGTGTATGCTCAGAAACACCAGCTTCAGCTAGAACTTTCTGTGCAGTAGAGTTACCAATACCATAGATATATGTTAAAGAAATAACGATTCGTTTTTCACGAGGAATATCTACACCTGCAATACGAGCCATATTAAGTTTTGCACCTCCTCAGGATTAACCTTGTTTTTGTTTATGCTTAGGGTTTTCACAAATAACCATTACTTTACCTTTACGACGAATAACCTTACATTTTTCGCACATTGGTTTTACTGATGGTCTAACTTTCATTTTTTAAACCTCCTTGGTATCGCGGAGTGCTTTCATTATTTATAACGATAAGTGATACGACCACGTGTCAAGTCATATGGTGAAAGTTCAACAGTGACTTTATCACCTGGCAAGATACGAATAAAGTGCATACGAATTTTACCTGATACATGAGCTAAAACTGTATGACCGTTTTCAAGTTCTACCTTGAACATCGCATTTGGCAATGTCTCAACAATGGTTCCTTCAACTTCAATTACATCGTCTTTCGCCATCAAGTTGCTCTCCCTTCTCGAATTCAGTAACTTTTTCATTCACAAACTTCGTAACTGCAAACCTAAGTTTACCGTTGGTCACTCGACCTGTTTCTTCGATACTGTTCTGAACTTCAGGAGAAATGTAATCAAACCACTTTAGGTGATTGACGTTTTTTTTCTTAGGACGGTCGAATTTTCTACGGTCACCATCTGCAATCAACACAAAACGATTATCGAGTATGCTGATAACTATCGAATAAGTGCCAATTTCTTTCCCTTGCAGTACTTGAACTAGCTGACCTATTCGAGGGCTCGATTCTGATTCGTTCACCCATTATCACCTTCACTTAGGCTTTTGTCAATATTTCATAACCTTCATCGGTAATTGCAATTGTGTGCTCGAAGTGAGCACATAACTTACCATCTACCGTAACAACAGTCCAGTTGTCAGCAAGTGTTTTGACATAACGTTCACCTGCATTCACCATTGGTTCAATTGCAAGAACCATTCCAGGCTTCAAGCGCGGTCCTTTATTAGGTGGACCATAATGTGGAATTTGTGGGTCTTCATGCAATTCTTGACCAACGCCATGACCAACATACTCGCGTACAATTGAAAAATTGTTTGGTTCAACATGTGATTGGATTGCATGAGAGATATTCGAAAGACGTTCGCCAGACTTTGCTTCCGCTAATCCTTTGTATAGCGATTCTTCTGTTACATCTAACAGACGCTGCGCCTCTTCCGAAATTTCTCCGACACCATAAGTCCAAGCAGAATCTCCATGATACCCGTTATACTTAGCACCGATGTCAATACTAATAATATCTCCATCGTTAAGTACACGATTTCCTGGAATGCCATGAACAAGTTCTTCATTTACAGAAGCACAAATGCTTCCGCGGAAACCATTATACCCTTTAAACGAAGGAATTGCATCATGTTTGCGAATAAATTCTTCAGCAATTACATCCAATTCTTTCGTTGTAACACCAGGTTTAATGTGTTTCTTTAGTTCTTGGTGTGTAAGTGCAACGATTTTACCGGCATGACGCATGATGTCTAATTCACGTTGCGTTTTACAAATAATCATTTCCTGATGCCTCCAAGCAATTTATCAACATCAACAAACACTTTGCTGATATCTTGATCACCATTGATCTTTTGAAGATATCCCTTACCCTCATAGAAATCAAGCAGTGGTTGCGTTTGTTTCATATTAACTTCGAGACGGTTAGCAACAGTTTCTTCGTTATCATCAGCGCGTTGATAAAGTTCACCATCGCATTTATCACATTTACCTTCCTTAGAAGGAGGATTGAATACAACATGATATGTTGCACCACATTCCTTACAAATACGACGACCAGTCAAACGGGCCATTAAACTGTTTGTATCAACATCGATGTAGATAACGTAATTAATAGTACGTTCTAGTTCAGTAGTGATTACTTCAAGAGCCTCTGCTTGAGCTACCGTGCGGGGAAAACCATCAAGCAAATAACCATTTTTACAATCATCTTTACCTAAACGTTCACGAACAATACCAATCGTTACTTCATCAGGTACGAGTTCACCTTTATCAATGTATTCTTTCGCTTTCAACCCGAGCTGTGTACCTTCCTTCATTGCTGCGCGAAACATATCGCCAGTAGAAATGTGAGGAATATTGTACTTTTCTACAATTTGTTCAGCTTGTGTGCCTTTACCAGCACCCGGAAGCCCCATCAAAACAAGATTCATACGTTTCTCCCCTTAATTCCCTTGAGGTTATGTGGGAACTAAACATTCCCACTCCTCAATGTTTTATTTCAGAAAACCTTTGTAATGGCGTTTCACTAGCTGGCTTTCTAGTTGTTTCATCGTTTCAAGCGCTACGCCGACAACGATTAACAAACTTGTACCGCCGATTTGAACGGAAGGCGGAAGCTGTGCAAGTTGAATAAAGAATACTGGTAAAACAGCGATTACCGCAAGGAAGATCGAACCGACAAACGTTAAACGATATAAAACCTTCGTTAAATATTTTTCAGTGTTCTTACCAGGACGAATCCCAGGAATGTATCCACCTTGCTTCTTTAAGTTCTCAGCCATTTGTTCTGGATTAACCTGAACAAAAGTATAGAAATATGAAAAGGCAATAATGAGTACGACATAAACAGCCATTCCAAAAGGAGCAGTATAATTAAAATTAGCCTGAATCCATTGAGTTACCTCATTATTTCCGAAAAATCCAGCAATTGTTGGTGGAGTAATCAAGAATGAAATTGCAAAGATTACTGGAATAACCCCTGCCGCATTCACTTTGATTGGTAAGTGTGTCGATTGACCACCTACAGGACTACGACCAACAAGGCGTTTAGCATATTGAATTGGGATTTTACGCAGTGCTTGTTGAATGAAGATAACTCCAACAACAACAGCTAACATTGCAATTAGTAGAAGTGCTACAATCACAATTCGTATAAATAGCTGCTCGCCTGCATCCTCAAATTGTTGTGCATAAATTTGGTTTACTCCATTAGGGATTGCAGCCACAATTCCAGCAAAGATTAGAATGGAAATACCATTTCCAACACCTTTAGCTGTAATTTGTTCTCCCAACCAAAGTAGGAAAGCTGTTCCTGCTGTCAACACTAACGCAATGAATAAATATGTCGAAATACCAGGATTTAAAATCAATCCAGGGAAGATTGTATTAAACCCAATAGACATACCAATAGCTTGGATAAATCCAAGCACAATTGTCCCATAGCGAGTGAACTGAGTTAACTTGCGTCTTCCTACCTCTCCTTGTTTTGCCCATTCAGCAAACTTCGGAACTACATCCATTTGCAACAACTGAATGATAATGGATGCAGTGATATATGGCATGATGCCCATTGCAAAAATTGAGAAGCGTTGCAATGCCCCACCGGCAAATGTATTAACTAATCCAAAAACATTGTTCTGGTCTTCAAAGTTAATGACATCCACGTTCACGTTAGGAACGGGGATGAAACTACCAAGACGGAAAACGATGAGCATCAATAATGTAAAAACAATTTTACGCCTAATATCACTTACACGCATCATATTGGAGATTGTCTGAAACATTAAATCACCTCAGTTGTACCGCCAGCAGCCTCAATCGCTTCTTTAGCAGCAGATGAGAATTTGTTAGCTTTAACAGTCAACTTCTTCTCTACCTGGCCTTTGCCAAGAATTTTAATACCAGCTTTAACTTTGCTTACAACACCAGTTTCAAGAAGTAATTCAGGAGTAACCTCCGTACCTTCTTCAAAACGATTCAATGCTTCAAGGTTCACTACAGTATAATCTTTACGATTAATGTTAGTAAAACCGCGTTTAGGTAGGCGTTGGAATAAAGGCATTTGACCACCTTCAAATCCTGGACGAACACCGCCGCCAGAGCGAGCTTTTTGACCTTTATGTCCACGACCTGAAGTTTTACCATTACCTGAACCCATTCCGCGACCAACGCGATTACGTGTTTTACGTGAGCCTTCAGCTGGTTTTAATTCATGAAGTTTCATTTCGTGCACCTCCTCTTTATCAGGGTGATTACTTTTCGTTTACTTCTAGAAGATGAGATACTTTATTAATCATCCCACGAATAGCTGGGTTATCTTCATGTTCAACTGTTTGGTTCAATTTGCGCAAACCAAGAGTTCTTACAGTAACTCGTTGATCCTCTGGACGACCGATAAGGCTGCGCTTGAGGGTAATATCCAATTTTTTAGCCAATGTGTTTCCCTCCTTATCCTAACAGTTCTTCAACAGTTTTACCGCGCAACTTCGCAACATGTTCAGGACGCTTAAGATTATTAAGTCCATTTACTGTAGCGCGTACCATGTTAATTGGAGTGTTGGAACCTAGTGATTTTGAAAGAATGTCATGGATACCTGCAAGTTCAAGTACCGCACGTACAGGTCCACCAGCGATGATTCCTGTACCTTCAGAAGCAGGTTTTAACAATACGTTACCCGCACCGAATTCACCAATGATTTGGTGAGGAATTGTTGTACCAGCAGTTGGTACTTCAATAAGATTTTTCTTCGCATCTTCAATAGCTTTACGGATTGCTTCAGGTACTTCTTGTGCTTTACCAGTACCAAAACCAACGTGACCGTTTTTATCACCAACAACTACTAGTGCAGCAAAGCGGAAACGACGTCCACCTTTTACTACTTTTGCTACACGATTTACCGTAACTACGCGTTCTTCAAGCTCTAGTTTGTTTGGGTCAATGCCTCGCATGAATGTCCCTCCTTTTTCGATTAAAATTGAAGACCAGCTTCGCGAGCAGCGTCAGCTAGTGCTTTCACACGTCCGTGATATAGATAACCGCCGCGGTCAAAGACAACTTCT
The DNA here is from genome assembly GCF_001742425.1 of Bacillus solimangrovi. Classification (GTDB taxonomy): domain Bacteria; phylum Bacillota; class Bacilli; order Bacillales; family Bacillaceae_N; genus Bacillus_AV; species Bacillus_AV solimangrovi. The sequence continues at coordinate 42,739 of NZ_MJEH01000015.1, read as the reverse complement.
TTAACGCCTTTTTCAACCGCACGTTCAGCAACTAATTTACCAACTGTTACTGCAGCATCAACGTTGTTTCCTGCTTCTACGTTAACTTCTTTGTCAACAGTTGAAGCGCTAGCCAATGTTACACTGTTCAAATCGTCGATAAGTTGAGCATAGATATGCTTATTTGAACGGTAAACATTTAAACGCGGACGTTCAGGAGTTCCTGTAAGCTTACTACGTACACGAGCATGTCGTTGTTTACGCACTTTGTTTTTATCAGCTTTAGTGATCATCTGTGTCACTCCTTTCATTTACCTACACGGCATTACTTAGCTGTTTTACCTTCTTTACGACGTACATATTCGCCTTCATAACGGATACCTTTACCTTTGTAAGGCTCTGGTGGACGAACAGCACGAATGTTAGCAGCTAAAGCACCTACGCGCTCTTTATCGATTCCTTTAACAATTACTTTTGTGTTAGAAGGAACTTCTACTTCAAGTCCTGCTTCTGGTACCATCTCAACTGGGTGAGAGTAACCAGCATTAATGATTAGTTTGTTACCAGATTTTTGCGCACGATAACCAACACCAATGATTTCAAGTGCTTTTTCAAAACCTTTGTTAACACCCTCAACCATGTTTCCGATAATACTACGTGTTGTACCATGTAGTGCGCGGTGTTCTTTATTATCAGAAGGACGTTCCACTGTTAAAGTGTTGTCTTCGATGTTAATTTTCATATCCGCGTGGAATTGACGAGTCAATTCACCTTTAGGCCCTTTTACAGTAACTGTATTATCTTCAGCAACAGTAATCGTTACACCCGTAGGGATTTCAAGTAACTTTTTACCGATACGTGACATAATAACACCTCCAATCGTCTATAAATGATTACCAAACGTATGCTAATACTTCTCCGCCAACTTGCTTTTGACGAGCTTCTTTATCTGAAAGAACGCCGTTAGAAGTTGAAACGATTGCAACGCCTAAACCGTTTAGTACACGAGGTACTTCATTAGCTTTCGCGTATACACGAAGACCTGGTTTACTGATGCGTTTGATTCCAGTGATAACACGCTCATCATTTGCACCATATTTCAAGAAGATACGGATGATACCTTGCTTGTTATCTTCGATAAATTCAACGTCGCGTACAAATCCTTCACGTTTAAGGATTTCAGCAACCTCTTTTTTAAGTTTTGATGCAGGGACTTCTAATTTATCGTGACGTACCATGTTCGCATTACGGATGCGAGTAAGCATGTCTGCAATTGGATCTGTCATAACCATAATTGTTTACCTCCTTCCCAATCTCAGGATTACCAGCTAGCCTTCTTAACGCCAGGGATTTGACCTTTATAAGCGAGTTCACGGAAACAAATACGGCAAAGTTTAAATTTACGTAATACTGAGTGTGGACGTCCGCAACGTTCACAACGCGTATATTCTTGAACTTTAAACTTTTGCTCGCGCTTTTGTTTCGCGATCATAGATTTCTTTGCCACGTTTTTCCCTCCTTTTATTTTTAAGGGTTATTTTTTAAATGGCATTCCGAATTGTGTTAATAGTTCACGAGCCTCTTCATCTGTGTTTGCAGTAGTTACAATTACAATGTCCATACCGCGAACTTTGTTTACTTGATCGTAATCAATTTCAGGGAAGATAAGTTGTTCTTTAACACCAAGTGTATAGTTACCGCGTCCGTCGAATGCTTTCTTAGACACACCACGGAAGTCACGTACACGTGGAAGTGACACAGATACAAGTTTATCTAAGAATTCATACATACGCTCACCGCGAAGAGTTACTTTACAACCGATTGGCATACCTTCACGAAGACGGAAGCCTGCAATTGATTTTTTCGCACGAGTTACAACAGGTTTTTGACCTGTGATTTGTGTAAGTTCTTCAACAGCTGTGTCAAGTGCTTTCGCATTTTGTACAGCATCACCTACACCCATGTTAATAACGATTTTTTCAAGCTTTGGAGTTTGCATCACTGAGCTGTAGTTAAACTTCTCAACAAGTGATGGTGTAACTTCCTTTTGATATTTCTCTTTTAGTCGGTTCATAGCGTAGACCTCCTTTCACTGTGACATTATTTATCTAAAGCTTCGCCGGACTTTTTAGCGATACGCACTTTTTTTCCGTCAACAACTTTGTATCCTACGCGAGTAGGTTCGTTAGTCTTAGGGTCAATAGGCATTACGTTAGATACGTGAATAGCTGCCTCTTGATTTAAGATTCCACCCTGCGGATTTGCTTGGGAAGGTTTAGCGTGCTTCTTAACGATGTTTACACCTTCAACAAGCACACGGTCTTTCTTAGGATAAGCTTCAAGGATAATACCTTGTTTTCCCTTATCTTTACCAGAAACCACTTGGACTTTATCACCTTTTTTAACATGCATGTCTGCGCACCTCCTTACAAGGCTTTATTTCAATTAAAGTACTTCCGGAGCAAGTGATACGATCTTCATGAAGTCTTTATCACGAAGTTCGCGCGCAACTGGTCCAAAAATACGTGTACCACGTGGACCTTTGTCATCACGTACAATTACAGCAGCGTTTTCGTCGAATTTAATATAAGAACCATCTGCACGACGTACACCAGTCTTAGAACGAACGATAACTGCTTTAACTACTTCACCTTTTTTAACAACGCCTCCTGGTGTTGCTTGCTTAACAGTAGCAACAATAACATCACCGATGTTAGCAGTTTTACGGCCAGAACCACCAAGGACTTTGATTGTAAGGATTTCACGTGCACCAGAGTTATCTGCGACTTTTAAACGAGATTCCTGTTGAATCATGTTTCGTTACCTCCTTTCATCTAAGAGAGAACTCTCTTAAATCGTTAGATAATAACAGCTTCTTCTACGATTTCTACAAGACGGAAGCGTTTTGTTTTTGAAAGGGGACGTGTTTCCATGATAGTAACGATGTCTCCCATTTTTGCTGAATTATTTTCGTCATGCGCTTTAAATTTCTTAGAATATTTAACACGCTTACCGTAAAGCGAATGCTTCTTATAAGTCTCAACAAGTACAGTAATCGTCTTGTCCATACCATCAGAAACAACGCGACCTGTATAAACCTTGCGTTGGTTGCGTTCAGTCATTACGCGAACCTCCTCTCAATTTATCGATTGTTGACACCAAGTTCTCGCTCACGGATAACTGTGTTCATACGAGCAATACCTTTGCGTACTTCACGAACGCGAGCAGTGTTTTCTAGCTGACCAGTCGCTAATTGGAAACGTAAGTTGAAAAGCTCTTCTTTAAGAGACTTTACTTTTTGTTCAATTTCTGCAGTGGTTAATTCACGGATTTCATTAGCTTTCATCAGTCTCACCACCAATTTCTTCGCGTTTTACGAATTTAGTTTTGATTGGCAGCTTATGAGATGCAAGGCGTAACGCTTCTCTTGCTACCTCTTCTGACACACCAGCGATTTCGAACATAACTTTACCTTTTTTCACTACTGCAACCCAGCCCTCAGGAGCACCTTTACCGGAACCCATTCGAACTTCTAAAGGTTTAGCAGTGTATGGCTTATCAGGGAAGATTTTAATCCATACTTTACCGCCACGTTTCATATAACGAGTCATCGCAATACGCGCTGCTTCGATTTGACGGTTAGTAATCCATGCGCCATCAAGAGCTTGAAGACCGTATTCACCGAAGGAAACTTCAGTACCGCCTTTAGCATGTCCTTTTAAGCTAGTACGATGTTGTCTGCGGTATTTTACACGTTTAGGGACTAACATGATTAATTTCCTCCTTCCTGGTCTCTCTTTTTCGTTGGAAGAACTTCTCCACGATAAATCCATACTTTTACGCCAAGCTTACCATAAGTAGTGTCAGCTTCAGCTGTACCATAATCAATGTCAGCACGTAAAGTATGAAGTGGAACAGTACCTTCACTATAGTGCTCAGAACGAGCGATATCTGCGCCACCAAGACGACCTGATACCATTGTACGTACACCCTTCGCACCAGAACGCATAGCACGTTGAATTGCTTGCTTTTGTGCACGACGGAATGAAACGCGGTTTTCTAATTGACGAGCAATGTTTTCTGCTACAAGCGTTGCATCAAGATCCGCACGTTTGATTTCAAGGATGTTGATGTGTACACGCTTGCCAGTGAGTTCGTTTAACGCTTTGCGAAGTGCTTCTACTTCAGAACCGCCTTTACCAATTACCATACCTGGCTTTGCAGTATGAATAGCAACGTTCAAACGGTTAGCAGCACGTTCAATTTCGATTTTTGAAACAGAAGCGTCTGTAAGACGTTTCTCAAGGTATTCACGGACTTTAATATCTTCATGGAGAAGATCTGCATAATCTTTTCCTGCATACCACTTTGATTCCCAATCACGAATCACGCCGATACGCAGACCAATTGGATTTACCTTTTGACCCACTGATTATCCCTCCTTCTTCTCAGTTAATACTAATGTAATATGACTTGTACGCTTGTTAATTTGACTTGCACGTCCCATAGCGCGAGGACGGAATCGTTTCAATGTTGGACCTTCGTTTACATACGCATCTGTTACAACTAATGAATCAGCTTCCATTTCATAGTTGTGCTCAGCGTTTGCGATAGCAGACTTCAGAATTTTTTCGATAATTGGAGAAGCTGCTCTCGGCGTATGGCGAAGAATGGCTACTGCTTCACCTACTTGCTTACCTCGAATCAGGTCAATGACCAAACGAGCCTTACGAGGAGCAATGCGAACAGTTTTTGCGCTTGCTTTAGCTTGCATCGGTGTACCTCCTCTCGTCATTAACGTCTAGTTTTCTTATCGTCATCAACATGGCCTTTGAATGTGCGTGTAGGAGCGAATTCGCCTAATTTGTGTCCTACCATGTCTTCAGTTACGAATACTGGCACATGTTTGCGTCCATCATAAACAGCGATAGTGTGACCGATGAACTCAGGGAAGATTGTTGAACGGCGAGACCAAGTTTTGACTACTTGTTTTTTATCAGCTTCGTTTAGTGCATCAACCTTATTGATTAAATGCTCATCAACGAATGGCCCTTTTTTTAAGCTGCGACCCATGAGTTAACCTCCCTTCGTGATTGTCGTACGGTTCGTATGAACCGCACTTCAACCCCGTTATTTTTTACGACCACGTACAATAAATTGGTCTGACGCTTTATTGCGTTTACGAGTTTTGAATCCAAGTGTTGGTTTACCCCAAGGAGACATTGGTGATTTACGTCCGATTGGCGCACGACCTTCACCACCACCGTGAGGGTGATCGTTAGGGTTCATTACAGAACCACGAACAGTTGGGCGCTTACCTAACCAACGAGAGCGACCAGCTTTACCAATGTTAATTAGTTCATGCTCTAAGTTACCAACTTGACCGATAGTAGCACGACAAGTTGCAAGAATTAGACGAACCTCTCCAGAAGTTAAACGTACAAGAACATATTTACCTTCTTTACCAAGAACTTGTGCACTAGCACCTGCTGAACGAGCAAGTTGTCCTCCACGTCCTGGTTTAAGTTCGATATTATGAATAACTGTACCCACTGGGATATCTTTCAATTGAAGAGCGTTACCAACTTTGATATCCGCCTCAGAACCTGACATTACTTCCATGCCAACTTCTAAAGTTTTCGGAGCCAGAATGTAACGTTTCTCACCATCAACATAGTTGATTAGAGCGATGTTAGCAGAACGGTTTGGATCATACTCAATTGTAGCAACGCGTCCTGGTATTCCATCTTTGTTACGTTTAAAGTCGATGATACGATATTTACGTTTATGTCCACCACCTTGGTGACGTACAGTTAATTTACCTTGGTTGTTACGTCCGCCTTTTTTATGAAGTGGTGCAAGTAACGATTTTTCAGGTGTGTCCGTTGTGATTTCAGCGAAATCAGATACAGACATGCCACGACGACCATTAGTGGTCGGTTTATACTTTTTTAAAGCCATCTTGGTTTCCCTCCTTCACTATAAAAGTAGGTCTTAAACTCCTTCAAAGAACTCAAGTTCTTTGCTATCTTCTGTAAGCTTAACGATCGCTTTTCTACGTTTAGCTGTGTAGCCACCGTAACGACCCATACGCTTGAACTTACCTTTATAATTCATAATGTTAACTTTTTCTACTTGTACTCCGAAGATGCTCTCGATAGCGTCCTTAACTTCCGTTTTGTTCGCTTTCACGTTCACTTCAAAAGTATATTTCTTTTCAGTCATTAAATCCGTAGAACGTTCAGTAATGACGGGGCGCTTAATAATATCACGTGGATCCTTCATTATGCAAGCACCTCCCCTGCTTTTTCAGCTGCTTCTTTAGTCATGATTAACTTATCATGCTTAAGCACATCAAAAACATTCACTCCATTAGCAGTTACAACTTTCACATTTGGAAGGTTGCGTGCTGATAGGAATACATTCTCGTCATCGTTAGAAGTAACGACTAGAGTTTTGTTGTTAGCGGAAAGTGCTTTAAGTACATTTGCCATTTCCTTTGTTTTTGGCGCTTCAAATGATAAACCTTCAAGAACTAGAAGATTGTTATCGATAACTTTTGTTGAAAGTGCAGATCTAACAGCAAGACGACGCACTTTCTTTGGTAATTTGTAGCTATAACTACGTGGAGTAGGGCCGAATACAGTTCCACCGCCTACCCATTGTGGAGAACGGATTGAACCTTGACGGGCACGACCTGTTCCTTTTTGACGCCATGGTTTACGTCCACCACCACGAACTTCAGAACGACCTTTTACTGCGTGCGTTCCTTGACGTTCAGATGCACGTTGCATAACCACTGCTTCGTGTAGTACATGAGTATTTGGTTCGATTCCGAACACAGCATCATTTAGCTCAATATCACCAACTTGTGAGCCATCTTGTTTATAAAGTGCTACTTTAGGCATCACGATTTCCTCCTTTCCTATATTGGTTAGTTACCTTTTACCGCACTTGTGACTTTTACAAAGCTCTTCCTAGCACCAGGTACATTACCTTTTACTAATAGAAGATTACGCTCAGTGTCAATTTTGACAATCTCAAGGTTTTGGATAGTAATTGTTTCTCCACCCATACGACCAGGTAATGCTTTACCTTTGAAAACGTGCATTGGGTCAACCGCACCCATTGAACCAGGACGACGGTGGTAGCGAGAACCGTGTGACATTGGTCCGCGTGATTGATTGTGACGTTTGATAGAACCTGCAAAACCTTTACCTTTTGAAGTTCCAGTCACGTCAATTACATCACCTTCGCTAAAGATGTCAACTTTAACTTCATGACCAACCTCTAAACCATCAGCATTAAAGCCGCGGAATTCACGGATGAAGCGCTTAGGAGTAGTTTCTGCTTTCGCTGCATGACCTTTTTCAGGTTTGTTTGTGCGTGATTCTTTTTTATCTGCAAAACCAAGTTGAACTGCAGTGTAACCATCAGATTCAACTGATTTCTTTTGAAGAACGATATTTGGCGAAGCTTCAATTACAGTTACAGGGATTAAATCACCGTTCTCTGCAAAAACTTGCGTCATACCGATTTTTTTTCCTAAGATTCCTTTGCTCATACTTTACACCTCCTATATATCAAGGTTCATATTATAATTTGATTTCAATGTCTACGCCAGACGGAAGATCCAAACGCATTAGTGAATCTACAGTTTGTGGTGTAGGATTGACAATGTCGATTAAACGTTTGTGTGTGCGCATTTCAAATTGCTCACGAGAATCCTTATATTTGTGCACCGCACGAAGGATTGTGTATACAGAACGCTCAGTTGGTAGCGGGATTGGACCCGATACGTTTGCACCAGAACGCTTTGCAGTTTCTACAATTTTCTCAGCTGATTGATCAAGAATACGGTGATCATAAGCTTTTAAACGAATACGAATTTTCTCTTTTGCCATTACTTTCCCTCCTTTTCGTCCATTTTCTTAAATAGACATACTCCGCAGAAATTTCCCACACGCTCGCCATGGCAAAGGGGCCGGGTGTGTCAGCAACCTTCTGCTTCATCGCCTTTAATGACCAACATTGTCTATTATACATACTTCAATTCGACAATGCAAGTATTTTTTTCTTATATTTAAAAAACACTTTTCTATTATATACACCTGGTGTAATTAGTGCAAGTCTAGTAGTAGAATAGGGAATTTTCTGATAGGTTTGTTTCAACAAAATCATCTTTCTTCTATATAATAGTAAAAGTTAAAAAGAGATAGCCATTGGCTATCTCTTTTTTAAACTATATCAATGTAAAGGATTAGTCTTGGATAGTCGCTACTACTCCAGCGCCTACAGTACGTCCACCTTCACGAATTGAGAACTTAGTTCCTTCTTCAATAGCGATTGGAGAGATAAGCTCAACAGTCATCTCAACGTTATCGCCAGGCATAACCATTTCTACGCCTTCAGGAAGATTACAAACACCAGTTACGTCAGTTGTACGGAAGTAGAACTGAGGACGGTAGTTTGTGAAGAATGGAGTGTGACGTCCACCCTCTTCTTTAGAAAGTACATAAACTTCAGCTTTGAAGTTTTTGTGTGGTGTGATTGTAGCTGGTTTAGCTAGTACTTGACCACGGTTGATATCTTCACGAGCTACCCCACGAAGAAGTGCACCGATGTTATCTCCAGCTTCAGCATAGTCAAGAAGCTTACGGAACATTTCTACACCAGTAACAGTTGTTTTCTTAGCTTCTTCAGTGATACCAACGATTTCAATCTCGTCACCAACGTTAAGCATACCACGCTCAACACGACCAGTAGCAACTGTACCACGACCAGTGATTGAGAATACGTCCTCAACAGGCATCATGAATGGCTTATCTTTGTCACGCTCTGGAGTTGGGATGTACTCATCTACAGCATCCATAAGTTCGAAGATTTTAGCTTCATAATCAGCATCACCTTCAAGAGCTTTTAGAGCAGAACCTTTGATTACTGGTACATCATCACCTGGGAAGTCATACTCAGAAAGAAGGTCACGAACTTCCATTTCAACTAACTCAAGAAGCTCTTCATCGTCTACCATATCACACTTGTTCATGAAAATTACGATGTAAGGTACACCTACTTGACGAGATAGTAGGATGTGCTCACGAGTTTGTGGCATTGGACCATCAGCAGCAGATACTACTAAGATAGCTCCGTCCATTTGTGCAGCACCAGTGATCATGTTCTTAACATAGTCAGCGTGTCCTGGGCAGTCAACGTGCGCATAGTGACGAGCATCAGTTTCATACTCAACGTGTGCAGTTGAGATTGTAATACCACGCTCACGCTCTTCAGGAGCACCATCGATTTGGTCATATGCCATAGCAGTACCAGAACCAGATTTCTTAGCAAGAACTGTTGTGATTGCAGCAGTTAGAGTTGTTTTACCATGGTCAACGTGTCCAATTGTACCGATATTAGCATGGGTTTTGGAGCGATCAAATTTTTCTTTAGCCATGTTTATTTCCTCCTTAAATACATCTATAATATTTTATTTATTTTAGCTAGGAAGTAGGGATTTCCCACTTCCTAAGCTTACAATAGATTTTTTAGTCTAACAATTATTTACCACTATTTTTTTCAATAACATCGTCCATTAAGCTCTTTGGTAATTCTTCATAATGGTCGAAATGCATTGTGTAAGTTCCGCGACCTTGAGTGTTTGAACGTAATGCAGTTGCATAACCAAACATTTCAGCAAGAGGTACGAATCCGCGAACAACTTGTGCGTTACCGCGAGCTTCCATACCCTCAACGCGACCACGGCGTGAAGTGATATCACCCATAATGTCACCCATATATTCTTCTGGGATAACAACTTCAACCTTCATCATAGGTTCAAGAATTACTGGGTTACATTTAGATTTTGCATTTTTCAATGCTAATGAAGCAGCTACTTTAAATGCCATCTCATTCGAGTCAACATCATGGTATGAACCATCAAATAATGCAGCTTTAACATCGATTAGTGGGTATCCAGCAAGTGGACCGTTAGACATCGCATCTTCAAGACCTGCTTGAACAGATGGAATGTATTCACGAGGAACTACACCACCAGTGATTTCGTTTTTGAATTCGAAACCAGCACCCTCTTCGTTAGGTTCGAAACGAATCCATACGTGACCGAATTGTCCACGACCACCAGACTGACGTACGAACTTACCTTCAACTTCCGCAGATGAACGGAAAGTTTCACGGTATGCTACCTGAGGAGCACCAACATTTGCTTCAACTTTGAATTCACGTCTCATACGATCAACGATAATATCAAGGTGAAGCTCACCCATACCTGAGATGATCGTTTGACCCGTTTCAACATTTGTTTCAGTCTTGAACGTCGGATCTTCTTCAGCAAGTTTAGCAAGTGCAACAGACATTTTATCTTGGTCAGCTTTTGATTTTGGCTCAATAGCAACCGAGATAACTGGCTCAGGGAATTCCATAGACTCAAGAATTACTAGGCTCTTCTCATCACAAAGAGTATCCCCAGTAGAAGTATCTTTTAAGCCTACACCCGCAGCGATGTCACCAGCATAAACTGTTGAAATTTCTTCACGAGAGTTAGCGTGCATTTGCAGGATACGACCCATACGCTCACGCTTACCTTTCGTAGAGTTTTTCACGTAAGAACCAGCATCAATTGTACCAGAATATACGCGGAAGAAAGTAAGTTTACCAACATAAGGGTCAGTCATTACTTTAAATGCTAATGCTGAGAATGGTTCTTCATCACTAGATTTACGAGTAATCTTCTCATCAGTATCTGGAATGATACCTTCAATATCAGCTACATCTGTTGGAGCTGGAAGGTAATCAAGTACTGAATCAATTAGTAACTGAACACCTTTGTTTTTGAATGCTGAACCACATAGAACAGGATAGAATTCAACAGTTAATGTCGCTTTACGGATAGCCGCCTTAAGCTCATCTGTAGTAAATTCTTCACCTTCTAAGTAGCGCATCATTAATTCTTCATCAAGTTCCGCAACACCTTCAATTAGGCTGTTACGATACTCTTCAGCTTGCTCTTTATACTCATCAGGAATTTCAGATGCATTTGCAACAGTTCCTAAATCATCTTCGTAGAAGTAAGCTTTCATTTCAACTAGGTCAATGATTCCGTTGAAATCATCTTCCGCACCAATTGGAAGTTGAACTGGGTGAGCATTTGCTCCTAAACGGTCTTTCATTGTTCCTACTGAATATAAGAAGTCTGCACCCATTTTGTCCATTTTGTTAACGAACACAATACGTGGTACCCCATATGTTGTTGCTTGACGCCACACTGTTTCAGTTTGTGGCTCTACACCAGATTGAGCATCAAGTACGGCTACTGCACCATCGAGTACACGTAATGAACGCTCAACCTCTACTGTGAAGTCTACGTGTCCTGGTGTATCGATAATGTTAATACGATGATCTTTCCATTGGGCTGTTGTCGCAGCTGAAGTGATTGTAATACCACGTTCTTGCTCTTGCTCCATCCAGTCCATTTGTGAAGCACCTTCGTGTGTTTCCCCGATCTTATGGATGCGTCCTGTGTAGAAAAGAATACGCTCAGTCGCTGTCGTTTTACCAGCATCAATGTGTGCCATGATACCGATATTACGTGTCTTTTCTAAGGAGAACTCTCTAGGCATGAATCTTTCTCCTTCCATAATAAGAATGAATTCGTAATTTTATATTAAAAAAGATATTACCAACGATAGTGAGCAAACGCTCTGTTCGCTTCAGCCATCTTGTGTGTGTCTTCACGCTTCTTAACAGCTGCACCAGTGTTGTTAGCAGCGTCCATGATTTCGTTAGCAAGACGCTCTTCCATCGTTTTCTCTCCACGAGTACGAGCGTAAAGAACTAACCAGCGAAGACCTAGTGTAGTACGACGTTCAGGACGAACCTCAACTGGTACTTGGTAGTTTGCACCACCGACACGACGAGCACGTACTTCAAGTAATGGCATAATGTTTTTCATTGCTTCTTCAAACACTTCCATCGGCTCATTTCCAGTACGTTCTTGAATCAAATCAAACGCGTTATAAAGAATTGTTTGTGCTGTTCCTCGCTTACCGTCCACCATAACTTGGTTGATTAAACGAGTAATAAGCTTAGACTTGTAAATTGGGTCAGGCAGAACATCTCTGCGTGTTACTGAACCTTTACGTGGCATAACATTCCCTCCTCTCAATTGTCATTACAATTTATGCTACATTATTTTTTAGGTCTTTTCGTACCGTATTTAGAACGGCCTTGCATACGACCTTCAACACCTGCTGTATCAAGCGCACCACGAACGATGTGATAACGCACACCCGGTAAATCCTTTACTCGTCCACCACGAATAAGAACTACGCTGTGTTCTTGTAGGTTGTGACCAATACCAGGAATATAAGCAGTTACCTCAATACTGTTCGTTAAACGAACACGAGCGTATTTACGAAGTGCTGAGTTTGGTTTCTTTGGTGTCATTGTACCTACACGAGTACATACACCACGTTTTTGTGGAGAAGAAAGGTCTGTAAGTTTCTTCTTCATGCTGTTATAGCCTTTGTTTAGAGCTGGTGAATCTGATTTCTTAGTTTTGCTAGTACGACCTTTGCGTACAAGTTGGTTAATAGTTGGCATGTTGTTTCCTCCTTCCTTCACGATTATATAAGCCCACACATCCAGGTGGTTCATAAATGGGCAAAAACAAAGTTTTTGTAAGGCAGTGTAAACCACCTTACAAAAACGTATTTACCCTTTTATTGCAACTGCCGCAGCACCGACATCAATTCCACAAGCTTTACCAAGCTTTTTCATGGATTTAACATTAATGACTGGTACATTTTTTTCTTGCGCAGCAATTAGAACTTTATCTGTCACATACCGATCTGCATCGTCGGCAATGATGACTTCCTTTACCTCGTTATTGCGTAAAGCTTTAAGTGTCTGCTTCGTACCAATTATTATATGGTCGTTTGCCTGCAATACTTTTTCATAAGACATACGATGTATCCTCCAAAGCACCAGGTTTTGAAGCACCTTGAATATAATAACATTCTGTATTCATGAATGTCAACTTCATTTCAAAAAGTTTTTTATTGCTTTTCAACCATTACCTCACCAGCTTCGGCTTCTTCGTTACCTTGTTTAACTAAATCAACACTACGGTAGCGATTCATACCTGTACCAGCAGGAACTAGTTTACCAATAATAACATTCTCTTTCAAGCCTAGTAGTTCATCACGTTTACCCTTGATTGCTGAATCAGTAAGAACACGAGTTGTTTCTTGGAATGAAGCAGCAGATAAGAATGAGTCTGTTTCAAGAGAAGCTTTTGTAATACCGAGAAGAACAGGACGACCTATTGCTGGTTGACCACCCTTAGCAAGTACATCTTTGTTAGCATCTCTGAATTGGTGAATTTCCAGAAGTGAACCTGGTAGAACTTCAGTATCTCCAGCATCAATAACACGAATTTTTCGAAGCATTTGGCGAGCCATTACTTCAATGTGTTTATCTCCAATTTCTACCCCTTGCATACGATATACTTTCTGTACTTCGCGCAATAAGTAATCTTGAACACCATCGACACCTTTAATCTTCAGTAATTCCTTCGGATCAACGGAACCTTCCGTTAACTCTTGACCAGCAGAAACCCTTTGTCCTTCAGTGACTTTAATTCGTGCACCGTAAGGTACAGCATACGAACGTGATTCAACTATACCTTGAACAACGATTTCTTGTTTCTCTTTCACTTCATTAATTGCAGATACTTCACCTGCAATTTCACTAATGACTGCTTGACCTTTCGGATTACGCGCTTCAAACAACTCTTGGATACGCGGTAAACCTTGAGTAATATCGTCACCAGCTACCCCACCAGTGTGGAAAGTACGCATCGTTAACTGTGTACCTGGTTCACCGATAGATTGAGCTGCGATAATTCCAACAGCTTCACCAACCTCAACATCAGATCCTGTTGCCAAGTTACGACCATAACACTTCTTACACACACCATGACGAGTATTACAAGCAAATGCCGAACGAATTGTTATTTCTTCAATACCAGCATTCGTAATCGCGTCAGCAATATCTTCAGTGATGATGTCATTTATACCCACTAGTAATTCACCAGTTTCTGGGTGTTTAACATTTTCAAACGAGTATCGTCCTAGAAGACGCTCGTTTAAGTATTCAATTATTTCGTTGCCCTCGCGAATTGACGCAACCTTCAAACCACGGTCAGTTCCGCAATCTTCTTCCCTTACGATTACATCTTGTGCTACATCTACAAGACGACGAGTTAAATAACCAGAATCGGCAGTCTTAAGTGCTGTATCAGCTAGACCTTTACGCGCACCGTGCGTTGAAATGAAGTATTCCAAAACAGTAAGACCTTCGCGGAAACTTGATTTGATTGGTAATTCCATAATTTTCCCCGATGGACTCGCCATCAAACCACGCATACCAGCAAGCTGAGTAAAGTTTGATGCATTACCACGGGCCCCAGAGTCACTCATCATAAAGATTGGGTTAGACTCATCTAATGACTTCATTAGTTTGCCTTGGATAACATCTTTTGCATCAGTCCAGATCGAGATTACACGGCTATAACGTTCTTCTTCCGTGATTAAACCACGCTTGAATTGCTTAAGAACCTTTTGAACACTCTCTTCAGCTTTTTCAAGGATCTGTTTCTTTTCTGCTAATACGATGATATCGGAGACACCAACTGTAATACCAGCTTTAGTTGAATATTTGAATCCAAGATCTTTCATACGATCAAGCATCTTAGATGTTTCGATGATTTGGAACTTCTTGAATACCTCAGCGATGATATCACCGAGCATTCCTTTCTTAAACGGTTTAACAATCTCCCGTTTTTTAAGTTCGTCTTTCACGTTCACATCTCTTGGTACGAAATATTCGTTAGGCGTACTTTGTTCGAGATTCGTTTTAGTCGGTTCATTGAGATATGGGAATGATTCCGGTAATATCTCGTTGAAAATCAACTTACCAACAGTTGTTAACAACAACTTATTGTTTTGTTCATCAGTAAATGTTGGATTTTGTAGTGAAGATGCATCAATCGCTACACGCGTATGAAGGTGAGCATATCCATTTTGATAAGCAAGCAACGCTTCATTCGTATCTTTGAAAATCAAACCTTCACCAACAGCATCTTTTCGCTCAAGTGTAAGGTAGTAGTTACCTAATACCATATCTTGTGATGGCGTAACAACTGGCTTACCATCTTTCGGATTCAAAATGTTTTGGGCAGCAAGCATAAGTAAACGAGCTTCTGCTTGTGCTTCAGCTGAAAGAGGTACGTGTACAGCCATTTGGTCTCCGTCAAAGTCAGCGTTGTATGCAGTACATACAAGTGGATGCAAGCGAATTGCACGTCCTTCAACAAGTGTTGGTTCAAACGCTTGAATCCCAAGTCTGTGCAACGTAGGAGCGCGGTTAAGTAACACTGGGTGTTCTTTAATGACCTCTTCAAGCACATCCCAAATCTCAGGATGAATACGCTCAATTTTACGTTTCGCACTCTTAATGTTATGAGCAAGGCCTCTTCCGACAAGCTCTTTCATTACAAATGGTTTGAATAACTCAAGAGCCATCTCTTTCGGTAAACCACACTGATACATTTTCAGATTAGGTCCTACAACGATTACAGAACGTCCTGAATAATCAACACGTTTACCAAGTAAGTTTTGACGGAAACGACCTTGTTTACCTTTTAGCATATGTGATAGTGATTTCAATGGACGGTTTCCCGGTCCTGTAACAGGACGACCACGACGACCATTATCAATCAGTGCATCAACTGCTTCTTGTAGCATACGTTTTTCATTTTGAACGATAATGCTAGGTGCTCCTAAGTCTAATAAACGTTTTAAACGGTTATTACGATTGATAACACGACGATATAAATCGTTCAAGTCAGACGTAGCGAATCTTCCACCATCTAACTGAACCATAGGACGTAGTTCAGGTGGAATAACAGGTAATACATCAAGAATCATCCACGAAGGATCATTACCTGAATTGCGGAATGCTTCTAATACTTCTAGTCGCTTAATTGCACGCGTACGACGTTGACCTTGAGCTGTTTTCAACTCTTCTTTCAACATGTCGACCTCTTTATCGAGATCAAGGTCTTTTAGAACTTTCCGTATAGCTTCAGCACCCATTTGCGCTTGGAATGTTTGACCATATTTGTCCCGGTATGCTCGATATTCTTTCTCAGAAAGCAATTGCTTCTTCTCAAGTGGAGTATCTCCAACATCAGTTACAACATATGAAGCAAAATAAATCACTTCCTCCAAGGCACGTGGAGACATATCTAATGCAAGACCCATACGGCTTGGAATACCTTTGAAATACCAAATGTGAGAAACTGGGGCAGCCAGTTCAATGTGCCCCATGCGCTCACGACGTACTTTTGCTTTTGTTACTTCAACACCACAACGATCACAAACTACACCTTTATAACGGACACGTTTGTATTTACCACAATGACATTCCCAGTCTTTCGTAGGTCCAAAGATCCGTTCGCAGAACAGACCATCTTTCTCTGGCTTCAATGTACGATAATTAATCGTTTCAGGTTTCTTCACTTCGCCATAGGACCATGAGCGAATTTTATCGGGTGAAGCGAGACCGATTTTCATATATTCGAAGTTATTTACATCTAGCAAGGGGCCTACCTCCCTTTTATTATCCAGGTTTTAGCCTATTTGCTGTTATTAGTTGTTTGACCCTGTTGTCAAATTCAACTTATCCGCAGATTGTTGTTCTTCTTCTTCATCAAGTTCACGCATTTCAATTTCTTCTTCATCGCTAGACAACATCTTAACATCCATACCAAGGCTTTGAAGTTCTTTAATTAATACTTTAAATGACTCAGGAACACCTGGTTCCGGGACGTTTTCACCTTTAACTATAGCTTCATAAGTTTTCACACGTCCGATAACATCATCAGACTTAACAGTTAAGATTTCTTGAAGTGTATATGCTGCACCGTATGCTTCAAGCGCCCATACTTCCATCTCTCCAAAACGCTGACCTCCGAATTGAGCCTTACCTCCAAGAGGTTGTTGAGTTACAAGAGAGTATGGACCAGTTGAACGAGCATGTAGCTTATCATCAACCATGTGTGCAAGCTTAATCATATACATTACACCTACAGATACACGGTTATCAAACGGTTCACCAGTACGTCCATCATACAAAATTGTTTTTGCATCACGTGACATACCTGCTTCTTCTAATGTTTCCCACACATCTTCTTCACGAGCTCCATCAAATACAGGAGATGCAACGTGAATTCCTAGTTGACGTGCTGCCATTCCAAGATGTAGTTCAAGTACCTGTCCAATGTTCATTCGAGATGGTACTCCTAATGGGTTTAACATAATATCAATTGGTGTTCCATCTGGAAGGTACGGCATATCTTCTTCAGGAAGAATACGAGAAATTACACCTTTATTTCCGTGACGACCCGCCATCTTATCTCCTTCAGAAATTTTACGTTTCTGAACAATATAGACACGTACAAGCTGGTTAACACCTGGTGGTAACTCATCGCCATCTTCACGATTGAATATTTTAACATCAAGTACAATACCGCCTCCACCATGTGGAACACGAAGTGATGTATCTCGAACTTCACGAGCTTTCTCACCGAAGATTGCATGTAACAATCGTTCTTCAGCAGTTAATTCAGTTACTCCCTTAGGTGTAACTTTACCAACTAGTAAATCACCGTCAGTCACTTCAGCACCGACACGGATAATTCCGCGTTCGTCTAAGTTACGAAGAGCATCTTCACCGACATTCGGAATATCACGAGTGATTTCTTCTGGCCCTAGCTTCGTATCACGTGCTTCAGATTCATATTCTTCAATATGAATTGATGTATATACATCATCTTTCACAAGACGTTCACTCATAATAATGGCATCTTCATAGTTATATCCGTCCCACGTCATGAAGCCAACTACCACATTTCGTCCCAGTGCTAGTTCCCCATCTTCCATGGAAGGTCCATCCGCAAGAATTTCACCTTTCGTAACACGATTTCCAGTGCTTACAATTGGACGTTGATTATAACAAGTACCTTGGTTTGAGCGAATATACTTTTGCATCTCATATTTGTGCAAATTACCTTTTATTTCTTGACCATCAATTTCTTTCACTTCACGAACATAAACATTACGAGCTTCAACTTTCTCGACAATTCCTTCATGTTTACAAATAACTGCTGCACCTGAATCCTTACCAGATACATATTCCATACCTGTTCCAACAAGTGGTGCTTCCGGGTTCATTAGCGGAACTGCTTGACGTTGCATGTTCGCACCCATTAGTGCACGGTTTGAGTCATCGTTTTCTAAGAAAGGAATACATGCTGTCGCCGCAGATACAACTTGTTTCGGAGATACATCCATATAATCAAGGCGCTCTCTCTTAACTAGCGTATTATCACCACGGAAACGAGCTACAACTTCTTCATCTAAGAAAGCACCATCTTCACTTAAAAGCGCATTAGCCTGTGCGACAACATAATGGTCCTCTTCGTCAGCTGTAAGGTAATCGATTTGCGAAGTAACCTTTCCTGTCTCAGGATCTACACGTCGATACGGCGTTTCAATGAATCCAAACTTATTAACTTTGGCATACGAAGAAAGTGAATTGATTAACCCGATATTTGGTCCCTCAGGTGTTTCAATCGGACACATTCGACCATAGTGTGAATAGTGAACGTCACGTACTTCAAATCCTGCACGCTCACGTGTCAAACCACCTGGTCCTAATGCGGATAAACGACGTTTGTGAGTTAACTCAGCAAGTGGATTCGTTTGATCCATGAATTGTGACAATTGAGAACTACCGAAGAATTCTTTGATTGATGCAATAACCGGTCGAATGTTAATTAATGCTTGTGGGGTAATTGCATTCGTATCTTGAATGGACATACGTTCACGAATTACACGTTCCATTCTAGAAAGACCAATTCTGAATTGGTTTTGCAATAGCTCTCCTACCGAACGCAAGCGACGATTTCCAAGGTGGTCGATATCGTCCGTGTCACCTACATCATGTAATAAGTTAAAGAAATAACTAATTGATGCAATGATATCTGCAGGCGCAATATTTTTAATTGATTTGTCCGTATTACCGTTTCCGATAACATTTATGACTTTTTCACCTTCTGGGTCACTAGGTGCAATGATTTTAATTGACTGAACATCAACATCCTCATCTAAAACGCCACCATGTGGACTTACAACACGGAATCCAAGACCGTTATCTAGGTGGTCAATTAACTTATCTAAGACACGTCTCTCTAATAACGTTCCAGCTTCAGCAATAATTTCACCAGTTTCAGTGTCAACTAATGTTTCTGCTAAACGTTGATTAAACAAACGATTCTTAATGTGAAGCTTCTTGTTAATCTTATAACGCCCTACATTCGCTAAATCGTATCGCTTTGGATCAAAGAAACGTGACTCAAGCAAACTCTTCGCATTATCTACAGTAGGTGGTTCACCCGGACGTAGACGTTCATAGATTTCAAGAAGTGCCTTCTCTGTATTTTCTGTATTGTCTTTTTCTAAAGTATTCTTTAGATATTCATTCTCACCGATTAAATCGATGATTTCTTGATCAGAACCAAACCCAAGCGCACGCAAAAGTACCGTAATAGGCAGTTTTCGAGTACGATCAATGCGAACATATACGACATCTTTTGCATCTGTTTCATACTCTAGCCAAGCACCACGGTTTGGAATAACGGTAGCTGTAAACCCTCTCTTACCGTTCTTATCGATTTTACTGCTGTAATAAACACTTGGCGAACGAACGAGCTGTGATACAATTACACGTTCTGCCCCATTGATAATAAAAGTACCTGTCTCTGTCATTAATGGGAAATCACCCATGAATACATCTTGTTCTTTCACTTCGCCAGTTTCTTTATTAATCAACCGCACCTTAACTCGCAACGGTGCAGAGTAAGTTACATCTCGCTGTTTCGCTTCTCCAACTGAATATTTTGGCTCTCCCAAGCTGTAATCAATAAACTCTAATGAGAGGTTACCTGTAAAATCTTCAACTGGAGAAATGTCTTGAAACATCTCCCGTAAACCCTCATCAAGAAACCACTGATTGGATGCAGATTGGATTTCGATTAAATTCGGAAGCTCCAATACTTCACTGATTCGTGCGTAACTTCTGCGTTGGCGGTGGCGTCCATACTGAACTAGTTGACCTGTCAACTGATTCACCCCTCGAGTAAAGCATTATTTAAGGAAAAACTTCGTATAATTACGAATATCTCCCATAATTACACCTCGTTAATTTTGCATACAAGCTCTTATAAAGTTAAATATTATATATACGATAACCTAACATATAGACAACTTCTAAAACCCTAAGTTTAAATAAAAAAGTCGTATCTTCAAAAGACATCCTTCAATATTTTCGTTGTAAGAGGTATAATAGAGTTGTAAGATATACTAGACAATCTTGTTTAACATATAGACATTGATATATAAGGCTTGTAAAGATACATCATTAAACGGGCTAATGCATCATATTTTATTACTTGAACTATGTGCCTTCTTACTTAAAAATGGCATGTATAAAATAGCTTAGATTGTTGATTTTATCATCATGCCCAAAAAACTTACACTTTATACATAAAAATACAGTAAGGAAGCCATTATTGATTGACATTTTATAATACTACCATACCTAAATATCCAAATCAAGACTTTATAGCACGGATAACATAGTATCCCTTCTTCTTAGCAACAACCTCTACCTCAGCAAATTGTTCTCTAATTTTCTCTAGTGCTGAAGGTGCTCCTTGCTTTTTCTGAATCACTACCCACAACTCTCCATTCTCACGTAACCGATCATATGACTCCGAAAAGATCTTATGAACGATATTTTTACCTGCACGAATGGGCGGATTAGTTAAAATAGCTGAAAACTCATCAGAACTAATTTGTTCAAATAAGTTACTTGCAAATACCTGTACATTTTCTATCTTATTACCCACAGCATTTTGTTTCGCTAATTGTACTGCACGTTCATTAATATCTGTCATTGTTATCATTCGTTCAGGAAAAGCCTTCGCTAGCGTCAACCCTACCGGTCCATATCCACAACCAATATCTAATATGCTGCCTTCTACATTAGGCTCTTCAAAACTTTCAATCATTAAACGAGAGCCAAAGTCAATTTCCTTTTTAGAAAAAACTCCACTATCAGAATGAAATATGAAAGAAAAACCCCTAAGTTGATAGGAAAAAGAAAATGGTTTATGTGTCGATGAGGGACGATCTGAAAAATAATGGTCTGCCATGTTCATTCACACCTTTTAACAGTGTCTAAAGTCAGAAGCAACAATAAATGAGGGGAAACACAACTATCATTTACAGTTGTGAAACCGATATTATGTTAAAACAACATACTTAACTATGTTTTATAAGTCAAAGAAAAAGCTCGCTTTGCAAGCGAGCTTTTTCAAGTGAACTGAAAAATTACTTAACTTCTACAGAAGCGCCAACTTCTTCAAGTTTAGCTTTAAGCTCTTCAGCTTCGTCTTTAGCAATACCTTCTTTAAGTGCTTTTGGAGCATTATCAACAAGTTCTTTCGCTTCTTTAAGACCAAGGCCTGTGATTTCACGAACAACTTTGATTACTTTAATTTTTGAGCTTCCTGCATTTTCAAGAACTAAGTCAAACTCAGTTTGTTCAGCAGCAGCGTCTCCACCTGCAGCACCTGCAACAGCAACTGGAGCAGCAGCAGTAACACCGAATTCTTCCTCGATAGCTTTTACTAAATCGTTAAGTTCTAAAACTGTCATTTCTTTTACCGCTTCAATGATTTGATCTTTTGACATTGTAAATCCTCCTTAAAATTCGTTTATATTTTATTAAAAACTAAATCTTCTTCTGTAACAAAGGTTAAGCAATTAAGCACCTTGCTCTTCTTTTTGGTCTGCCACTGCTTTTGTAGCAAGAGCCAAGTTGCGAATTGGCGCTTGAAGTACGCTGAGTAACATAGAAAGTAGACCTTCGCGTGATGGAAGTTCTGCAAGAGCTTTAATCTCTTCTTCAGAAACAACGTTTCCTTCAATTACACCAGTTTTGAACTGAAGTGCTTCGTGATCCTTAGCAAAGTTATTTAATACCTTTGCCGGCGCAACAACATCCTCCGTGCTGAATGCTACAGCTGTAGGACCAACAAGGTGTTCATTCAATTCGCTTAGTTCAACTTGTTCAGCTGCACGACGAAGCATTGTATTTTTCAATACTTTGAACTCAACACCCGCTTCACGAAGTTGTTTACGAAGCTCAGTCGCTTCAGCAACATTCAATCCACGATAGTCAACGAAAATTGTCGCTTTGCTTTCTTGAAGCTTAACAGCAATTTCACTAACAAGTTGTTTTTTCTGTTCAATAATGCTGTTCATCCTTACACCTCCTAGTTTTCAAAAGTAATATACCGTTTCGATGTGTATAATAAAGCCCCCACGCTTTGTAGACATGGGGGCATCATTGATATGATTAGCTTTCTTCATTGGCTAACATCTATGAAATACACCTAAGCAGGAAATTAAGCTCAATAGCACCTACTGTCTACAGTATATAAATATTTATTTTAACAACGTTTTTTATTATAGCGATCAACTACAACAAAGTCAACGTTATTTTATGCAGTAATAGTAGAAACGTCTACTTTAATACCAGGGCCCATCGTAGAAGCGATAGATACGTTACGCATGTAAGTACCTTTAGCCGCAGCAGGTTTTGCTTTTTGGATAGTCTCCGCAATCGCAACAAAGTTCTCAGCAAGTTTCACATTATCAAATGATACTTTACCGATTGGAACATGGATGTTACCAGCTTTATCAACGCGGTATTCTACTTTACCAGCTTTGATATCATTGATTGCTTTTTCTACTTCAAACGTTACAGTACCTGTTTTAGGATTTGGCATTAAGCCTTTAGGTCCTAATACACGACCTAATTTACCTACTTCAGCCATCATGTCTGGAGTTGCCACGATTACATCAAAGTCAAACCAACCTTGGTTGATTTTGTTAATGAATTCGCCTTCTCCAACATAATCAGCTCCAGCAGCTTCTGCTTCTTTCGCTTTTTCACCTTTAGCAAATACAAGTACACGTTGAGTTTTACCAGTACCATGAGGTAAAACCATTGCACCACGGATTTGTTGGTCAGCTTTCTTAGGGTCTACACCAAGACGAAAAGCTACTTCTACTGTTTCGCCAAACTTCGCAGCAGCAGTTTTCTTTAGAAGTTCCATCGCCTCTTCAACAGAGTATGCTTTAGAACGGTCAACTAATTTTACTAAGTCAGTATAACGCTTGCCTTTTTTCGCCATTATTATTTCCTCCTTGATTGTGGTTATAACGGATTAACCTCCCACGTACAAGCCAATCAAAAATCGGCTTGTTCACATGCTTTACTAAGTCATGTTCTAAATAGGGAAAATCCCCTTGTTCACATATAAAGGTTGCGAAGTAGCAGTTTCAGCTTACTCGCAACCTTTATAGCTGATGAGAAAAGCTTGTACTCTCCTCTACACAAGTTCTTCGTTGAAATTAGTCTTCAACGATGATACCCATGCTACGTGCAGTACCTTCTACCATGCGCATCGCTGCTTCAACGTCAGCGGCATTTAAGTCAGGCATCTTAGTTTCAGCGATTTTACGTACTTGATCACGCTTAACCGTTGCAACTTTATTACGGTTAGGTTCACCAGAACCTGACTCGATACCTGCTTCTTTCTTAAGAAGAATAGCTGCAGGTGGAGTTTTTGTGATAAATGTAAATGAACGGTCCTCAAAAACCGTGATTTCTACTGGAATAATCATACCCGCTTGATCTGCTGTACGAGCGTTGAACTCCTTACAGAATCCCATGATATTAACACCAGCTTGACCTAGTGCAGGACCAACCGGTGGAGCTGGATTAGCTTTACCAGCAGGAATTTGTAATTTTACCATTTTAATAACTTTTTTAGCCACGAGACACACCTCCTTAAAGTCCGTGATGTGGTAATAGGGGTTTTCCCCTCCCACTCTTATCTATCCTATGCTGCCCCCGAATTCGGGCGCTAGTATGAAACATTAAGATTTTATCATCATTCAAAACGGAATGCAAGTTATTCTGTTAAATCTTTTCAATCTGTGTAAAGTCGAGTTCCACAGGTGTCTCACGACCAAACATGCTAACATGCACCTTAACCTTTTGCTTATCTTCATCCATTTCTTCGATTGTACCAGTAAAGTCTGCAAATGGACCTTCCGTTACCTTAACTGTTTCTTTTAATTCAAAGTCTATATCTACAACTTTCTTATCCATCCCCATACGTTTAAGGATTGTCTCTACTTCATCTGGCTGTAGTGCAGTTGGTTTTGAACCTGAACCAGCAGAACCTACGAACCCAGTAACTCCAGGTGTATTTCGAACAACGTACCAGGAATCATCTGTCATTACGAGTTCAGCTAACACGTACCCAGGAAATACTTTCTTCTTAACGACTTTCTTCTTACCGTTTTTAATTTCTGTTTCTTCATCCTCCGGTACAATAACACGAAAAATTTTATCCTGCATGCCCATTGTTTCAACACGCTTTTCTAAGTTCGTCTTAACCTTATTTTCGTATCCCGAATACGTATGAACAACATACCAATTCTTTTCCATAATTATTAGGACTATTCTGTCCTTTCCCTCCTCAAAGGATATCTCATCAGGAATTTTTGTATTCTGTTACACTTTTTCACAATTAGATTAGGCATGCTATTCAGCCCTACGCTTCCTAACAAAAAGAAGAACACAGTAAAAAAAGCCATATAAAGGCTTTTCCAAACTATTCCCGAAATATTCACCTTACTTTATAACCAAAAACTACTTGTACTATTCAAGCACGAGACGAATAATTTCAGAAATCCCAAGATCGATAACAGAAAAATAAATTGCTACAAATGCTACTGTTGTAATAACTGTAACTGTATAGCGTGTCAATTCCTGTTTCTTAGGCCAACTTACTTTCTTCATCTCACGACCTACGTCTCGTAAGAATTGTGTAATACGTCGCATGAACGTTACCTCCAAAAGCAGTGGATGAGCCATTTCACCCAACATACGTAACTTTATTTCGTTTCCCGGTGGTCTGTATGAGCATTACAGTGCTTACAAAATTTCTTAATCACAAGGCGCTCTGTATCCTGAACTGTGTTTTTCATCGTTGTATAGTTACGACTATGGCATTTCTCACAAGCTAAAATTACTTTTTTACGCAATGAATACACCATCCTGTAACTTTAAGATATCACTAAAGACAATGTATCACAGCTAAAAACAAAGTGTCAACGTAACTTATAAAGTTATCTCACGTAACTCTAAATACCGTTCTAGCTTTCTCTTCACTCGTTGTAACGCATTATCAATAGATTTCACATGGCGATTAAGTTGGGCAGAAATCTCTTGATATGAACTACCATCCAAATATAGTGTTAACACTTTTCTTTCTAGATCGCTTAATAATTCTGCCATCTTAAGTTCAATGTCATCAAACTTCTCTTGATTAATAATTACCTGTTCCGGATCAAGAATTTTCGCACCCGAAATAACATCTAACAGCGTACGGTCAGACTCCTCATCATAAATCGGCTTGTCCAATGACACATACGAATTAAGCGGGATATGTTTCTGACGTGTTGCAGTTTTAATAGCTGTAATCATCTGACGTGTAACGCAAAGTTCTGCAAACGCTTTAAAAGACGCGAGCTTGTCCTCCTTAAAATCACGAATCGCCTTATACAATCCGATCATTCCTTCTTGAACAATGTCTTCACGGTCTGCACCTATTAAAAAGTAGGAACGTGCCTTTGCGCGCACAAAGTTTTTGTACTTATTAATTAAATACTCTAATGCATCCGAATCTCCGCCATGTACCAGTTCTACTATCACTTCATCTTCCTGCTGACCAAAACGTTTTTGTAGATCTTCTTCGAGGCGTAAGCTCACCTTTGCAATCCCCCCGACCACTCTTACAATAAATATAGAAATATTATACAGTAGGCTGTTCGGTTACGTCAACATAGTCATTATTTTCTACGACGAAGCTTGTCTAACTTTGCCATTATTTCTTCATCAAACAATTTTCTACCCGAAGGCTTTTCATCGTTAGTATACCTAATCTGCTCTATTATTTGTTTTTTACAATTATTCACTTCATTTAATAATTCCCGGGCAGATATTCGCAACGCCCCTTGTCCAAATGTTACCGATTGTTCAATATGATCAGACGTTGCGACATGTACTTGTGTGCGGATATCTTTTTGATATTGACTTGTAAGCTTTTCGATTCTTTCATCTGCCGTTTCTTTTTCCCTTGTAAAGACAACTTCAACTTTTTTATTTACGTATTTCTTCTCGATACCTTCTACGAAGTGAGCATCAAATACAACGATGACTTTGTATCCTTTATACGCTTGATATTCAGCCATATCCTCAAGTAGCCTATCACGCGCAGAGGTTAAATCCCGTTTCTTTAATTCTCTTAATTCAGGCCAAGCCCCTATTATGTTATAGCCGTCAACCAACAGTACATCCATATGCCTTATTCCCCGAGAGGATGACGTTTTCGATAAACCTCATACATAAGCAAACCAGCAGCAACCGAGGCATTCAAAGAAGTAACTTGTCCAACCATAGGAAGCGATAACAGGAAGTCACACTTATCCTTTATCAACCTACTCATTCCTCGCCCTTCACTTCCAATAACTACACCTAAAGGCATGTCGACACTCATTTGTCTAAAGTCTTGTTTTGCTGAGGCATCTGTTCCAGCAATCCAGAATCCTCTATCCTTTAACTCATCAATAGTTCGTGCCATATTAGTAACGCGAGCAACAGGTACGTATTCAATGGCACCCGTCGAACTCTTAGCAACTGCGTTGGTTAATCCAACTGCTCGTCGCTTCGGAATAACAACGCCGTGTACACCTACTGAATCAGCTGTACGTAAGATTGATCCTAAGTTGTGTGGATCCTCAATTTCATCTAACAACAGGATAAATGGATCTTCATTTTTCTTCTTTGCAATCTCAATTATGTCATCTAAATCTGCATATGTGTAAGCCGCAACTGACGCAGCAACACCTTGATGGTTTTTCCCTACTACTTGCTCAAGTTTTTGTTTAGGTACAATCTGAACAATTGTATTTGATTCTTTTGCTAGCTTTTGGAGTTGCTGAACAGTAGTGCGTTGTGTCCCTTCTGCTATCCATACTTTATTAATATCCCTTCCAGAACGTAAAGCTTCTAATACAGGATTTTTCCCTGCAATCCATTCATTATCCATTCACAATCACCTCTTTTTCCTTTCCTCTAATGCAATATTATATGAAGAAACTAATAATTCATCTAATCGCTCTTCATTTCCCGATAAATAATGATAACCTATCACCGCTTCAAACGCAGAACTGTGACGATATGTTTGAACATCAGTATTCTTAGGAATTGTTCCTGATTTCGCATTACGTCCTCTTCTCATAACAGCTTCTTCTTCTTCAGTTAGAAAATTCAATTCAAGTAAGCGGTGAAGAACAGCCGCCTGTGCTTTCGCTGAAACAAATTGGGTTGCTTCACGGTGAAGTTGGTTTGGCTTCACTTTACCTGTTTGTAAAATCTCAAATCGGACATGTTGTTCATAAACCGCATCGCCCATATACGCTAAAGCGAGTGCATTTAATTGCTTTGGATTTACCATTGAATCACACTCGCTTCCAGCGTATTCCTTGCGGTGTATCCTCTAAAATGATGCCTTTATCCTTTAAGTCATCTCGGATTTGATCTGCAAGTTCGAAGTTTCTGTTTTTACGTGCTTCCATTCGTGCTTGAATCAATTTTTCAATTTCATCATCTAACATCGTTTGTGCTACTTTAAATGAAACACCTAAAATATTTCCAAAATCATCAAACTGTTTAATGAATTTTTCTAATACTTGTTTAGACGTATGGTTCTCTTGTAAGTAGATGTTCGCTTGCTTAGCCATTTCAAACAATACGGAAATCGCATTAGCTGTGTTGAAGTCATCATCCATTTCTGCTACAAACATTTCCTGCATTTTGTTAATTTTATTTAACCACTCTTGGTCGTTTTGTGCTAACCCACTGCTAGCTTCTGTTCTGTGAAGAATATTATCATAAGCTGTTCGAATTCGATCTAACCCACTTTTCGCACTTTCTAACAATTCTTCATTGAAATTAATAGGGTGACGATAATGCACTGACAACATGAAGAAACGGACGACTTGTGGGTCATGATGCTTGATAATGTCATGAACTAACACAAAATTCCCTAGTGATTTTGACATTTTTTCATTATTAATTTGAATATACCCATTATGAAGCCAATAGTTAGCAAACGGCTTACCTGTTAAGCTCTCAGATTGCGCTATTTCATTTTCATGATGTGGAAATGCCAAGTCTTGACCTCCTGCATGAATGTCAATTGTCTCACCAAGATATTTTCGGCACATCGCTGAACATTCAATATGCCAGCCTGGACGACCGCTTCCCCATGGACTTTCCCAAGAGATCTCACCATCTTTAGCATTTTTCCATAGGGTAAAGTCTAATGGATCTTCTTTCTTCTCACCTACTCCGATTCTTGCCCCAATACGTAATTCATCTATCGGTTGATCTGAAAGCTTACCATATCCTTCAAATGAACGTGTTCTAAAATAGACATCTCCATCCGCTTCATAAGCAAAACCTTTATTAATTAATCCTTCAATAAAATCAATAATCTCTGATATATTTTCCATTACACGAGGATGTTCATCCGCTTCCTTAACTCCAAATGCACTAACATCTTCATGAAATGCTTGGATAAAGCGCTCAGCAATCGTTGGTACATCCTCACCTAATTCCTGAGCTGTCTTAATCAATTTATCATCAACATCAGTGAAATTCGAAACAAATTTCACATCATAACCTTTGTATTCCAGATGGCGCCGAACTGTATCAAACACAATAACCGGACGAGCATTTCCTATATGAATATAATTATAAACTGTTGGGCCACATACATACATCTTCACTTTTCCTTCTTCCAACGGTTTAAAAAGTTCCTTCTGACGAGTTAATGTATTATACATTTGAACTGACATCTATACTCACTCCTTCGTAAACTTTTGAATCGCTTCCCTTAATTCCCTTAACTCTTGATCCATCTTCTTCAATTTATCTGCAACTGGATCTGGTAGCTCGTGATGGTTCAAATCTCTTCGAACTTTCACGCCATCTTGAACAACTACTTTACCCGGTATTCCTACTACTGTCGCGTTTGGCGGAACATCTTTTAAAACAACGGAACCCCCACCTACCTTAGAATTTTCCCCAATCGTAATTGACCCTAATACTTTCGCACCTGTTGATACTAATGTATTGTCTTCAAGTGTCGGGTGGCGTTTCCCCTTTTCCTTACCTGTACCACCTAATGTCACGCCTTGGAAGATTGTTACATTATTTCCTATTTCACACGTTTCACCTATTACAACACCCATACCATGATCGATGAAAAAACGCCTGCCTATCTTAGCTCCTGGATGAATTTCGATCCCCGTAAAAAAACGGCTAATTTGTGAAATGAGTCTAGCAAGAAAGAAGAATTTTCGTCTATAAAACCAATGTGCAAAGCGGTGTGCCCATATTGCATGGAGCCCTGAATAAGTCAAGATAACTTCTAAATAACTCCTTGCAGCAGGGTCTTGATCGAAGACAACATCTACATCTTCCTTTAACATTTTAAACATTATCATCCACCCCCGTATCTCTTACTTTACAATGATGATTTTTCTCCATAATAGACAAAAGACGCCTCTATGCCATTACAGCACAGAGACGCCTTCCTTAAGCGCGGTTCCACTCTGCTTGACTAATATAATTTTATTAGTCCAGCTTTATGCCTTATATAACGACAGGCTCATGCCGCTTTTGCTTACTCGCCTTCAGCAAAAGACTCAGAGGTGCATTTCAAGAAACGTTTACTTAAACCACTCTCAGCCAAGGTGGTTCTCTCTTAAATAGGCCAATCTAGATATATAGGTTATATGTGAAGAACACTATTTCAGTTGTTTCCCCATATTATCTCCTATAAGTCTAAATATACCATATTAAAGTAAACCTGTTTCCTTACTTCTCCTCATCAACGATTTGTTAGTTGTTTTATTTCCCAATTATACATCTACTATATTAGAACGCATAGTAAAATGTGCTTTATTTATTTTCTGTAAGCTTACTTAAACGAGCAAGCACCGTTTCTTTACCAACTAATTGGATAGCTTGCGGCAACTCTGGTCCATGAGTTTGACCTGTTACAGCTACACGAATAGGCATGAAGAGCTTTTTACCTTTTTGACCAGTTGATTTTTGTGTTTCTTTTATCGCTTTCTTAATTTGAGATGCTTCATAATTTTCTAGCCCTTCTAATTGTGAAGCAAATTGACGTAACACTTCTGTTACTTGCTCTTCTGCCAGTACTGCTTTCGCTTCATCATCATACTCAATTTCTTCTTTAAAGAACATTTCTGTTAACGGCACAATTTCAGCACCGTAGCTCATTTGCTCATGATATAAAGCAACTAACTCACGTGCCCATCCAGCTTGTTCTTCGCTCATCTCTTCTGGAAGTCGGTTCGCTGCCACTAAATGTGGTAGAGATAACTCAACAATTTCTTCTAGTGATTTCTCCTTCACATATTGGTTATTCATCCACTCAAGTTTTTTCGTATCAAATACTGCTGGTGAAGTGGATAGACGTTCTGGATCGAAAATCTCTATAAATTGTTCACGAGTAAATAGTTCTTCCTCTCCTACAGGTGACCAACCAAGTAAACCAATGAAATTGAACAACGCTTCTGGGAGATATCCAAGCTCAGCATATTGTTCAATAAATTGAATAATTGATTCATCTCGTTTACTTAATTTCTTTCGTTCTTCATTAACAATTAGTGTCATATGACCAAAAATAGGTGTTTCCCAACCTAACGCTTCATAAATCATCATTTGTTTCGGTGTATTTGAGATATGATCATCACCACGTAACACATGAGTAATCTTCATCAAATAATCATCTACTGCTACAGCAAAGTTGTATGTTGGTGTTCCATCTTTCTTTACGATAACGAAATCACCAATTGTATTTGATTCAAATGATACCTCATCCTTCACAATATCCTTAAAACGATACACCTTATCTTCTAATACAGCAAAACGAATGCTTGGTTCACGTCCCTCTTTGGCAAGCGCTTCACGTTGCTCATCAGTTAGATGTCGACATTTACCAGAATATCGAGGCATTTGTCCATTAGCACGCATTTCTTCACGCTCTGCCTCTAGTTCTTCTTCTGTACAATAACATTTATATGCTAACCCTTTTTCTAGAAGTTCAGTATAATACTTCTCATATAAATCATTACGCTCAGATTGACGATAAGGACCATATTCGCCGCCTACATCAATGCTCTCATCCCAATCAATACCTAACCACTTCAAATATTTAAGCTGGCTTTCCTCGCCACCCTCAATATTTCGTTTTTTATCTGTATCTTCTACACGAATTATAAATTTCCCATTTCGACTTCTTGCAAATAAATAATTAAATAATGCTGTGCGGGCGTTTCCAATATGCAAATGACCTGTCGGGCTTGGCGCATATCGAACACGTACTTGATTTTCCATAATTCTACACCTTTCCGTTATGTATTCTCGTATATTTTTTTGCTTGTGAATAAACACTATCAAAACTATTTCATCAACGCAATGTCTATTTTATTTTATCACGTCGTTATTAGAGCTAAAACTTTCACTTATTAATTATGAATAGCTCAGTAGGTGATTTTGGAGGAATAACATTTAAAAATTAAATGACTAATAATACCTAAAGTGAAGGTTTTTTCACTTTATTACTACTTTCATTTTCAACTTTTAACCTGTTCAACTAAAATGACCGCTTGCGCAGCAATTCCTTCTTCTCTCCCAGTAAAGCCTAGTTTTTCAGTTGTCGTAGCCTTCACATTAATCTGATTTATATCCGCTTCTAATAACTGAGCGATATGTGTACGCATCTCAGGAATATATGGCGCCATCTTTGGCCTTTGTGCAATAATTGTGCAATCAAGATTACCTAGTTTATATCCTTGCTCTTTTACCAACTGCCACACATGTTGCAATAGCTTGGAGGAGTTAGCATCCTTATATTCAGGATCCGTATCAGGGAAGTGCTTTCCAATATCTCCTAAACCAAGTGCACCTAGTGCAGCATCAGCAATTGTATGTAACAAGACATCCGCATCTGAATGCCCAATTAACCCTTTATCATAAGGAATATTAATACCACCTATAATAAGAGGTCGTTCAACAGCAAATTGATGAACATCGAAACCTTGTCCTACCCTAATCAAATTCATTCATCCTCTCTAATCTTACGGTCTTGTAGTATTGCCTTAGCAACTAGTAAATCCTCTGGAGTAGTTAACTTTATATTTTCATATGTACCTGTTACAATTGCGACTTCTTTACCAATACGCTCTATTAAACTCGCATCATCTGTTCCTAAATATCCCTCTTGCTCAGCTTGCTCATGTGCTGTCTTAATTAACGACAGACGAAAAGCTTGTGGGGTTTGCACTGCCCACAAGCTTGAACGTTCTACCGTATTCTGTACAAGACCATTAAAAGCTTGCTTAATGGTATCTTTAACAGGTACAGCAACAACTGCAGCATGAACTTGTTCTGTTTGACTTACAAGTTCATGAATGATTTTATGAGGGATAAATGGACGAGCACCGTCATGGATAAGAACAATTCCTTCTCCAGTAAGTACCTTTAGTCCTGAATAGACGCTATGTTGTCGTTCCTTACCACCTTCAACAATGTGTGCAACTTTAGAAAATTGATATCGTTCAATCAATTTTTGCATCAAGTCTACTTCTTCTGCCTGTGCAACAATAACAATCAAGCGGCACATTGGATCATGTTGGAAAACTTCAAGTGTATGCACAATAACTGGCTTACCTAATAAGTCAATCATTTGCTTATTTCTCCCAGCCTTCATCCGCTTACCTTGACCAGCAGCAGGAATTACCACATCATAAAACATCCTAGTATCTCCCTTTTCACGTGTTCTTAAATTACGGAATCAGTAGAGTTAAGATCACCGTTACTATTAGTTTGATTTATAGTGCCTTTTCAATAAGCTTTGGTTTTGCAAAAATCATTCGACCTGCCGAGGTTTGTAATACACTCGTTACTAATACATCAATTCGTTTACCGATGTAATCTCTTCCTTCTTCAACAACTATCATTGTACCATCATCAAGATAAGCGATACCTTGGTTATGTTCTTTCCCATCCTTAATTACTTGAACTTTCATTTCTTCCCCAGGAAGAACAACAGGTTTGACCGCGTTTGCGAGGTCATTAATATTCAATACAGATACATTTTGTAACTCACAAACTTTATTAAGATTAAAATCATTCGTTACAACTATACCTGACATTAACTTCCCTAGTTTGACAAGCTTACTATCTACCTCTTGAATATCTTCAAAGTCACCTTCATATATTTCAACATCCATAGGTAACTCTTTGCGAATCTTATTTAATATATCTAACCCTCTTCGTCCTCTGTTTCTCTTTAGAACATCTGAAGAATCTGCTATATGCTGTAACTCCTCAAGTACAAATTGTGGAATGACAATCGTACCTTCTAAAAAGCCTGTTTGGCATATGTCAGCAATACGTCCATCAATAATTACACTCGTGTCTAAGATTTTGACTCGAATAGAACTTTCCTCATTAGTATCTTCTTTCTTCTTCTCTTTCGAACGATTAGGCATTGAAAATAAGTTAATAAGTTCATCTCTCTTTTTAAATCCAACTTGAAAACCTAAATAACCAAGCAGAGATGTAATTAGAATAGGAGCTATTGAATTCACAATTTGAATACCGCTATATTGAATCGGAATAACTAATAAAAATGCAACAATAAGTCCCACGATTAACCCTAAACTACCAAATAATAAATCCGTAATAGGTACTCGAACTAACCTTTCTTCAATCTTACGGATAAACCCAACAATTCTCTCAGTCCACCATAATGAACCAAAATATAATATAAATGCTCCCAAAACTGCCCCAACATATGGAGACGTTATCCAAACAACATTGTCAGCGATTATTAAATTCATTAGATTTGGTATAAAAATAAAACCAAGCATACCACCGACAATTATAAAAAATACTTGTACAATTCGTGTGAGCATCCTTTCACCTCCTTTTATCAGTATTTACAAAAGAAAGAAATTAAAACATTTTTCCTTTAAATGTCTATAAATTTAATACACTTC
Source organism: Bacillus solimangrovi (assembly GCF_001742425.1). Lineage (GTDB taxonomy): Bacteria > Bacillota > Bacilli > Bacillales > Bacillaceae_N > Bacillus_AV > Bacillus_AV solimangrovi. The sequence continues at coordinate 8,312 of NZ_MJEH01000015.1, read as the reverse complement.
TTATAATTAATAAAAAGAGTACAGTAGCTTTCATGTAAAAATATTATAACATTTTTATACGTTGGGTTCTTAAAGCAGTATATTCATCAAATATGACGATCGATAAATAATTGCTCTTGAATACGATTAATCCCGTCTAGTATTTTCTTCGCGCGCACTTCTCCAATTCCCTCTACCTCCACCAACTCCTCTTCACTAGCCTTAATTATACGATTGAATTCCTTAAAATGTTTCACTAATTTTCGAATGATTGTTGAAGGCATTCTTGGTATTTTGTGGAGAATCCGATATCCGCGCGGAGTTGTCGCTTCTTCTCCGCTCACACTATTACTATAACCGAGTAATTTCAAAACCACTGCGTCATCAAGTAACTCATCTTCTGCTTTATTTTGAAGTTCTTTTAATACTTTGTAAGAATCTACCTCACTCTTTTTACTATAATCCTTAATGAGCAAGGCAGTCTCTTCTTCAATATTCGAAACGAGCTCTGTCATTTGTAACCGTATTAAACGACCTTCTGTTCCTAATTCGTTAACATAATTAATAATCTCATGTTTAATCCTTAAAACCATCTCAATTCGATGAATTACTTGAATGACATCTTGAAAGGTAACTAGCTCCTCCATTTCAAGTGCACCAAGATTTTTAATAGCTTGATCGAGTACAATTTTATATTTTTCTAAAGTTTGAATTGCTTGATTTGCTTTCGTTAAGATCACACCTATATCTTTCAACGCATATCGAAAATTTCCTTTATATAATGTGATGACATTTCTTCTTTCAGAAATTGCAATGACGAGACAACCTGTTTGCTTGGCAACACGTTCAGCCGATCGATGACGCATACCTGTTTCCATAGAAGGAATCGTCGAAGATGGGTTTAATTGTGTGTTTGCAAATAATATTCTTTTTCCATTTTCACTAACTATAATCGCACCATCCATTTTTGCTAATTCATATAAGAATGAAGGTGAGAATACACATTCAATTGAAAACCCACCGTCAACTACTTCTTGAACCATTTCGTTAAACCCTACAACAATTAAACCACCAGTCTTTGCACGTAATACATTATCAATTCCTTCACGCATTGGACTTCCTGGTGCTACAAACTGTAAGATTTCACTGATCACCTCATGCTTTTTCTGATCAAGGTTCATTCTAGGATCCTCCTAATGTTTGCTCTAAAGCCTCCCGCACTGTTGATACTCCAATCACTTCAATTCCAGACGGTACAGTCCATCCTCCTAAATTTTTATCAGGTAAAATTACACGCTTAAACCCTAATTTCTGTGCTTCATGTACACGTTGTTCTGCACGTGATACACGACGAATTTCTCCAGTTAACCCTATCTCACCAAACACAACATCAGTGGGTTTTGAAGCACGATCTCGAAAACTAGAAGCAATACTAATCGCTACAGCTAAATCAATTGCTGGTTCATCAAGTTTAACTCCGCCTGCTACCTTAAGATATGCATCTTGATTTTGCAAAAGCATTCCCATCCGTTTTTCTAACACTGCCATTAACAAAGATACTCGATTATGGTCTAAACCTGTCGCCATTCTTCGTGGATTACCAAAACTAGTTGGAGATATCAAGGCTTGTATTTCAACTAGGACTGGTCGAGTACCCTCCATTGAAGCAACTACTACAGAACCAGCCGCTCCCTCTGAACGTTCTTCTAAAAAAATTTCAGATGGGTTCAAGACTTCTTCAAGCCCTTTTTCTTTCATTTCAAAGATTCCCATTTCATTGGTCGAACCAAAGCGATTTTTTACTGCACGCAAGATTCGATAGGTGTGATGACGCTCTCCTTCAAAATATAGAACGGCATCAACCATATGTTCTAATAACCTCGGCCCTGCAATTGAACCTTCTTTTGTTACATGACCAACGATAAAAATAGCAATTCCTTTTGTTTTAGCTATTCGCATGAATTCTGACGTACACTCTCGTACTTGAGAAACACTTCCTGGAGCAGAAGTCACCTCAGGATGATAAACAGTCTGAATAGAATCAATAATGACGAATGATGGATTTTGTTCATCTATTGCCTTGGAAATATAGTCAAGGTCTGTCTCCGCATGCACATACAATTCGTCAGCTGAAACTCCTAGTCTATCAGCTCGTAATTTCGTTTGTTTAACAGATTCTTCACCAGAAATATAAAGAACCTTCAACTTCTTTGCCAATTGTGCAGAAACTTGAAGTAATAATGTAGATTTCCCAATACCAGGGTCTCCACCAATTAGCACTAAAGATCCCGGTACAATTCCACCACCCAATACACGATTAAATTCACGATTTTCTGTATCAATTCTAGGTTCTTGAATAGTTTGAATAGATGTAATTGATTGTGGTTTGGCAACTGTTTGTGATGCAGTTACAAATGTTTGTTTTCTTCCACGTTTTGTATCAACAATTTCTTCTGTCATTGTGTTCCATTGTCCACATCCAGGACATTTGCCCATCCATTTTGCTGATTCATAACCGCAATCTTGGCACATAAATTTTGTTTTCTTTTTTGCCATTTTATGACTCCTTACCTGTCCATTATTAATTGTTTTCGTTTATCTTACAATTCTTCCTTTTCAACTAACGCTACGAGCTATAATAACTTAATTTTCTCTCTTCACCTTAAGAAAAAAAAGGCAGCTTTAGAATGGCTGCCTTCGTTATAAACCTCAAGTTATCATTAGATTGTTTCAACAACAAAGTCTTTTTCATTCACATCAACTGACACCTTTTTTCCTTTTTGAATATTACCGCGTAATAATTCCTCTGAAAGGCGGTCTTCAATGTGCTTTTGAATTGCACGTCTTAATGGTCGTGCACCATATTCAGGGTCGTACCCTTCATCTACAATCTTGTCTAATGCTTTATCACTTAATACTAAATCAATATCTTGTTCTTTAAGACGCTTACTCAACTCATTAGACATTAAGTGAACAATTTCTTTAATATGCTTTTTCTCCAATGAATGGAATACGATGATTTCATCGATACGATTAAGGAACTCTGGACGGAATGCTCGCTTCAGTTCACTCATAACCTTAGACTTCATATCTTTATAATCTTTATTCTCATCTTGGATATTAAAACCTACATACTTATTACGCTTTAACTCACTTGCTCCTACATTGGATGTCATAATAAGTATAGTATTACGGAAGTCAACCGTACGCCCTTTAGAGTCAGTTAAACGTCCATCTTCAAGAACTTGAAGTAAAATATTAAATACTTCTGGATGTGCCTTCTCAACCTCATCTAACAAAACGACAGAATAAGGTTTTCTGCGAACTTTTTCAGTTAGTTGACCACCATCATCATGACCAACATAACCTGGAGGTGAACCAACCAAACGTGAAGTAGAGTGCTTTTCCATGTATTCAGACATATCAATACGAATCATAGCATCTTCATCACCAAAAATTGATTCAGCTAATGCACGTGCAAGCTCTGTTTTACCTACCCCAGTTGGTCCAAGAAAGATAAATGAACCGATAGGACGTTTCGGGTCTTTCAAACCTGCACGAGCTCTTCGAATTGCTTTTGAAACTGCATTTACAGCTTCATCTTGACCAATTACACGTTTATGGAGAATATTCTCCATATTTAATAATCTTTCCGACTCTTCTTGAGCAAGTTTCTTCACTGGAACTCCTGTCCAGCTTGAAACGACCATTGCAATGTCTTCTGTTGTAACTTCACTATTCTCTTGTCCTTGCTTTTCCTTCCATTGTTTCTTCAGCTCTTCTAATTTTTCACGTAAACGTTGCTCATTATCTCTTAACGAAGCTGCTTTCTCAAATTCTTGGCTTTGAACAGCTGCATCCTTTTCCTTACGAACTTCCTCAAGCTTTTGTTCAAGTTCCTTCAAATTTGGTGGTGCTGTATAAGAACGTAACCGCACCTTAGAAGCAGCTTCATCAATTAAGTCAATCGCCTTATCAGGGAGAAATCGATCAGATATGTAACGATCCGATAATTTCACCGCTTCGATAATTGCTTCATCTGTTATTGTTACACGATGGTGAGCTTCATAACGATCACGTAAACCTTCTAATATTTTATATGATTCTTCTATTGTTGGCTCATCAACTTGAATTGGTTGAAAGCGACGTTCTAACGCTGCATCTTTTTCAATATATTTTCGATACTCATCCAGTGTTGTTGCACCTATACATTGTAGTTCACCACGTGCAAGAGAAGGTTTTAAAATATTTGAAGCGTCAATCGCTCCTTCTGCTCCCCCAGCTCCAATTAGTGTGTGTAATTCATCAATAAATAGAATTACATTGCCCGCTTGACGAATTTCATCCATTACTTTCTTCAAACGGTCTTCAAATTCACCTCGATATTTCGTCCCTGCAACAACTGTTCCCATATCGAGCGTCATTACACGTTTGTTGCGCAAAATTTCTGGTACTTCATTATTCACAATTTGTTGCGCTAGACCTTCTGCTATCGCTGTCTTACCTACACCCGGTTCACCTATTAATACAGGGTTATTTTTCGTTCTACGACTCAATACTTCAATTACACGCTGAATTTCTTTACTACGACCAATTACAGGGTCTAAACTACCTTCACGTGCAACTGCTGTTAAATCTCTTGCTAAGCTATCTAATGTAGGTGTATTGGCATTCGTCGAAGCATTACTATGCTGGTTTGATGAAGATGCCTCATTGCTTCCTAGCAATTGCAACACTTGTTGGCGTGCTTTATTTAAGCTAACACCTAAATTGTTCAGCACACGAGCTGCAACACCTTCTCCTTCTCGAATTAAACCAAGTAGCACATGTTCCGTACCGACATAAGAATGTCCTAATTTACGTGCCTCATCCATTGATAGCTCAATAACTTTCTTAGCTCTTGGCGTATAGTGAATCGTCTGTGTAACTTCTTGACCTCTACCAATAAGTGATTCTACTTCTTCTTGAATTTTTTCAGGGCTTAACCCAAGCGCTTGAAGAGCCTTTGCAGCAATGCCTTCTCCTTCTCGAACGAGGCCAAGCAAAATATGTTCCGTACCAATATTGTTATGGCCAAGACGAACCGCTTCCTCCTGTGCCAGTGCTAATACTTTCTGTGCTCGTTCTGTAAAACGTCCAAACATCATGGCTTATCTTCCTCCTATAGAATCATTATTAGATTCCAGTTTTAACCGCTCCCGAATTAATGTTGCTCTTCTTATATCGCGTTCATTAGGTGTAAGTCCTTTTCCAGCATATTGTTGTAAAAATCCTGGCTGAGTAAGAATCATTAATTCATTTAAAATGTTTCGCGAGACAATTTCAATAAACCCTAAGTCAATTCCAAGGCTTACATCTGACAAACATTGTGCTGCTTCATTAGACTGTATGATTCGACTATAAGCGAGTTTCCCATAAGAACGAAATATACGGTCCTCTAATTGGATTTTAGAAGATGACAACAACGTACTTCTAGCAGTACGTTCTTGTGTAATAAGTTGAGAAACTACACTTTGTAATTCTTCAACGATATCTTGTTCTGATTTACCTAGGGTAATTTGATTCGAAATTTGAAAAATATTTCCTTGTGCTTCGCTTCCTTCACCATATATTCCTCGTACAACTAAACCAAGTTGATTGATAGCTGGAATAATACGACTCATTTGATTTGTCATAACTAATGATGGCAAGTGCATCATTACAGACGCACGTAATCCTGTTCCTACATTGGTTGGACAAGCTGTTAAATACCCACGTTTCTCATTAAATGCAAAATCAGCCTTCGATTCAATCCAGTCATCTATTGTTGTTGCTGCATGCAATGCTTCATTTAACTGTAACCCTGGATATAAACATTGAATTCGAATATGATCTTCTTCGTTAATCATAATACCGATCTGTTCATTTTCGGAAAGGATAACTGCCCCATTGTTAGACATCTCAGCAAGGTGAGGGCTAATTAAGTGTTTTTCAACTAATACTCGCTTTTCATTTTGTTCTAACATTCCCATCTCTAATAATTCCAAGTTGCCAATACCATGCAATTGTTGATTAGAAAAATGGTTTCGAAATAGATCAGTTACCTTATTTAATTCTTCAGAAGCTGCAACCATAGGAAATGGGATTTCTCTTAAGTTTCTTGCCAACCGAATACGACTACTTAACACAATATCACTATCGGGACCCTCTTCGCTCATCCACGGACTAATTGCTTGGTTAATAAATCGTTGCAATGACAATTTATTCAAGCCTCCTTTCCCTTTTCAATAATACTTTTTTCTAAGGAACGGATTTTATCTCTTATTTCAGCAGCCTGTTCAAACTCTTCATTTGCAACACATTTTTTTAAGTGATCTTTTAGGTCACTAATTTCTTTTTGTACATGTAAATCTCCCCCAATACGTTTCGGAATCTTACCTGCATGTACTGTGTTTCCACTATGTACCCTACGAAATATTGGATCTAACTTTTCATTAAACGTTTGATAACAATTAGCGCATCCAAATCGACCGGCTTCAGAAAATTTCTTATAGGTCATTCCACATGATTTACATTCCAGTTCTAACTGATTAGATAGTGGTTTCTCTGATGAATTAACAAACAAGCTTTCCATGTTCAATAGACCTGATAGGAGGCTACTTACAGTAAAACCACTATTTCCAGCGAACATTTCACCTTTCTCACGAGCACATTGCTCACAAAGGTGAAATTCAGCTTTTTCTTGATTTATTATTTTAGTGAAATGAAGTGTAGCTGGATTTTTTAAACATTCCTGACATTTCACTATCACTCACTCCTCCCTTTGAATATATTAAATGCTAATTTCTATATTTTAATGTTGTTAACATAGCTTTAATAATATTAGAACGTATGATATCACGTTCTGGTAAATTAATCGCTAAAACAGCTCGATCAATTACACTTAACATTAATTTCGCCTCTTGTATTGAAATAACCTCTTCTTCTAACAGCCTTCTTATAACATTTTCAGCTGTGCTTTGTGGAACTGAGTCTGTTAACATTTCTTCAATGCTATTAATAAGGTGAGCATGGTTATTCGCTTTTACTTTGATAATACGAATATATCCTCCTCCTCCTCTTTTACTCTCCACAATATACCCTTTTTCAATCGTAAACCTTGTATTGATTACATAATTTATTTGTGAAGGGACACACTGAAATTTTTCAGCTATTTCACTTCGTTTTATTTCTACAATATTCTTATCACTGATATTTAATACTTTTTTCAAGTACTGTTCAATAATATCAGACGTGTTCCTCATGCTCCCTCCTCCTTTTGACTTTGACTATATTTGACCTTGTTAACATTATATATCCTCATTAGTTGTCTTTTCAATAGTATATTTGTATCCTAACCATCTAGATTAAAAATTAAAACGGGATAAGAAAAAGAATTGCTGTCTTCTTAACTAATCTCTTTTACACCTTCAATCTCCATCAACTTTTCTATTAATTGAACTTTTTGAGGAGTAGTTATATTTGTTATTTTTATTATAAACTCCGTTGTTACTCGTTTTCCCGAATGCTTTTTAACACGAATGTCTCTTATATGAATGTTCTCCCTTTCAATAATGGAAACAATAGTTTCTAATGGTGCGTTCATCTCATGAATATCTAAATGAATACTTTTTACGCCTTTTTTTCTTTCTAAACGACGTTCTACCCAATTTAAAACGACAAGGTTTAAAAGCACAAGAATTGTCGCTAAAATTGCTGGACCATACATCCCGATTCCAATGATTAATCCAATTCCCGACACAACCCAAATTGACGCGGCTGTTGTTAAACCACGAATTGATACACCTTTAACTAAAATCGTACCCGCTCCAAGAAATCCAATTCCACTTATAACATACGAAGGGATTCTTGCTGGATCAAAACGAATGTTATCGTGATCATTTAAATACGGCTCAAATCCATATAATGAAAGTAACATCATCAAACATGATCCTACTCCGACTAGCAAATGTGTTCGAAAACCAGCTGCATGTTGTTTTATTTCTCTCTCTAAGCCAATAGCTCCACATAAAACAACCGAAATTAAAATACGAGAAGACATTATGATAAAATCTTGATTTATAAATTCAAATATCATGATTTACCACCCTATCCTAATCTATTTTAATTAACAGTCTATTTCCTATTTTTCATCATATTCATACATACTTAGTATTTTTATGTTCAACAAAAAACCCAATCAATAAATTGATTGGGTTTCATTGCCCGGCAACGTCCTACTCTCACAGGGGAAACACCCCAACTACCATCGGCGCTGAAGAGCTTAACTTCCGTGTTCGGTATGGGAACGGGTG